>CAYMQO010000082.1:0-7990 GCA_964392405.1 uncultured Marinobacter sp. | reverse complement strand
ACCGGCACAATCTGGGTAGGGTTAATGGTGCGCTGACTGACGTAGTAGTGACGCTTGATCTGATCGAAGTTCACCGTTTCGGCCACACCCGGCACCTGATACAGGTCCCTGAGGTAATCGGACAGTACCGGGAAGTCAGCAATACGCTGACGATTGCATTTGAAGTGGCTGAAATAAACCGCATCGAACCGAACCAGGGTGGTAAACAGTCGCCAGTCGGCCTCCGTCAACCGGGACCCCACCAGATAACGCTGCCCTGCCAGTCGCTCTTCCAGCCAGTCCAGTGATTCGAACAGCTCATGATAAGCCTGCTCGTACTTGTCCTGGGCAGTGGCGAACCCGGCTTTATACACCCCGTTGTTTACGGTGTTATAGACCCGGTCGTTGACCGTATTGATCTCTTCCTGCAACGCCTCAGGGTAGAAGTCCAGGTCCGCCCGGACGCCGTCCAGGTCATTGAACGCGGTATTGAACATACGGATGATGTCAGCGGACTCGTTACTGACGATGGTTTTCCGCTCACGGTCCCACAGCGCTGGTACGGTAACCCGACCGGTGTAGTCCGGCGCAGCCTTGGTATATACCTGATGCAGAAAGCGGGCATGATTGATGTGATCGCGATGGTCTTCACTGTCCGGCCGGAATTCCCAGCCGTTTTCCACCATATCCGGGTGCACCACAGAGACCGAAATATGGTCTTCCAGACCCTTCAGCTTACGGAAAATCAGTGTCCGGTGGGCCCAGGGGCACGCCAGCGACACGTACAGATGATAGCGCCCGGACTCCGCCTGAAAGCCGCCCTCTCCCTCAGGACCGGCACTGCCATCAGCGGTCACCCAATGGCGAAACCGGGCAGCTTCCCGCTCAAATTTGCCGCCGCTCTTTTTGGTGTCGTACCACTTGTCCTGCCATTTACCATCGACCAGTAATCCCATCATTCCTCCCGTTCGGGTTTTCGCCCTGGACTCTTTGAAGCCGTTGTCTCTTAATAAGGGACAGCTTAGCTCTCGGCCTGCCAGGCTCCAAGCGGGCAATTCTGGTCAACATATTCAGATAATTCGATCATGCATACCGCTATCACCATCGATGCCCTAAAAGTACTCGACGCTATTGACCGCAGGGGCAGCTTCGCCGCCGCGGCGGGCGAACTGTTCCGCGTACCCTCTGCCATCAGCTACACAGTACAGAAGCTTGAGGAAGACCTGGGCGTCGATATCTTCGACCGCAGCGGACACCGGGCCACCCTTACGCCAGCCGGCAAGTATCTGCTTAAGGAAGGCCGGGCACTGCTGGAGGCGACCGAGGCTCTGGCACATACCACCCGTCAGGTGGCTCAAGGCTGGGAGACCCGGCTGCGCATCGGATTCAACTCATTGCTGCCAGTGGAAGCCCTGTTCCCGGTCGTACAGGAGTTCTACCAGCTGGGGCTTCCGGTGGAGGTGCAGCTGGTGGAAGAAGTCTTTGCCGGCACCTGGGATGCCCTTCAGGCCCGGAGAGTTGATCTGGCTGTAGGGGCCGATCAGGTGAGTCGCCCTACCGGGGCCTTCACCATGCGCAGCCTGGGCCGCGTTCCCTTCGTGTTTGCGGTTGCGGCCCATCACCCATTGGCGCTGGAAACCCAGCCCCTGAGTGAAGACGCCATTACACAGTATCCGGCGGCGGTTGCGGCGGACAGTTCCCGCAACCTGCCCGCTGGCAGTGCCGGTATTTTCCGGCGTCAGCAGACAATCACGGTTTCGAACATCGATCAGAAAATTGCGGCACAGGTCGCGGGCCTCGGGGTGGGCTGGCTACCCCTGTCGCGAATTCGGCAACAGCTGGAGGAAGGTACCCTGGTGGTCTGCGAGGTGGAACAACCCCGGGATACGCTCACGGTACATATTGTCCGCCGTAGTGACGAACAGGGTAAGGCGCTGGAGTGGTTCTGGGAAAGGCTCAGCCAGCCTGATCTCTATCAGGACTGGCTGGAAAGGGAACAACCGACGGATTAATCAAAGGCCCAGCGCAGGAACTCCCGCTTTTCATCACCGCTGGCCCGCTCCCAGAGCATCTTGAGCGCCTCCAGAGTTTCAACCCGGGAATCAGCTCCACCTGCCGCACTCTGATAGGCAGGAGACGGCTGAATGCCCGCGGCTGGATAAACAGCTGCCTGGCTGGCTTCGCCCTGTGGCGCCATGCCAGCAGTTTGCGACTGCTGCTGGGGATAGCCGGTGAACGGCTGTGACCGGGCAACGGTGCCATTGTCCGATAGGACCGGCACGCTGAAGTTCGCCGCCAGGCGCTCAGCTTCCCGGCGGTTACTGACTTTGGGAATATCGAAGCGGTACTCTTCACCCGCGCGGGCATCAATCACCACCTGCTGAGGACCGGTTTCCACCACGTGCACGGCAGACTCGCCAGAGCGGATCTGGCCGGTCTTGGCCCAAATCGTCTTGTGGGTGAACACTACGATGTTCTGCCCCGGCTGCAGCTCATAATCGAGGGCGAGATCATCCAGCAGGAAATTCCCCACCTTGCGGCCGTTCACTTCCTGGACCTTAATGGACGAGGGTGCCTTCAGTACCGCGACGCCACCCGGCGCAGCACTGCCATCCCAGGTTTTTATCCGGGCCCCGGTGCTGCTGCACCCGGCAATAACGGCGACCGCCAGCAACACCACAAGCTGCCTGAGTCCGACGGGGTAAACCTTTTTTAGCCTTGCATACATTCAGTCATTCTCCATGGGTAACGTTCAGACATGGACCGCGGTGGCCTTTCCGATGCCCTCTCTGTCAATGCACGCATTCTGAACACTGCTCCGGTCTTGCGCAAGTCTGTGATTCGACACGCGCACGAGGATGAATTGTAAAAAATTGTTGAATTTAACCGCAATTGGTTTAGCTTTAACAAACATGCCTCGAAAAACGACTATCGGAGTCTGTCGCTGACAGTCGTCACAGAACCGATATTTTCGAAGCAAAATCGACCTGTTCAGACACGCGGAAGGAGGCAACGATGAACACCAACATCCGCTCTGGTGAGGCCGGACCAGCGCCTTTTCGTAGCAGCCGTTACTTCTGTGTTGGCGGCAAGTGGTATTTTACAACCCGGGAAGGTTTTGACGGTGGCCCCTTCGCCACCCGTGAACGGGCCGAGGTGGGGCTGAAACGGTTCCTGCACGTAATCAGCATGCTACCTCCTGAACCCCGCCACGAAATGCGGATGCACTGAACAACGCCCCCGCCAGTCACCGGCGTTCCCGAAAATGGTCATAACCGGCACCCGATGCCAACGGCTCCCGGGTGCCGTCCGACCGCTGCAGCTCCAGCCCCCTGCCTTCGCAGATCGTCCCGATCACATGGAGCTGCCGCGTCAGTGTGTCCGGCATATCCTGCCAGGCTTGCGCCGGCACGGTGACACAGAGCTGGTAGTCATCCCCGCCATACAGCGCCTGCTCAAGGGTTGCCTCAACCGTGCCATATTGTCTGGGTATGGTGTCGGTTCGCAGGACCGCCGCCACCCCGGACGCCTTGAGGATATGACTGAGATCCGCCGCCAGGCCGTCTGAAATGTCAATGGCCGCCGAGGCAATGCCGCGTAATTCATGCCCCAGGGCAAGCTGGGGTACCGGCCGGTGATAGCATTCCAGCAGAGCGCGGGGCGCTTCATCGGCCGGCGAATCCAGCCAGCCCAATGCCGCCGCCGCGCCCCCAAGGGGACCGGTGACCGCAATCAGATCCCCCGGCTGTGCACCGTTACGTCGCAACGCCTGTCCCTCGGGTACGGTGCCATGGACCTGAACCGTAAGCATCAGCGGGCCCCGGGTCGTATCCCCGCCAGCCAGCCCGATACCAAACGCCAGCGACGCCTCCCGCAGGCCGCTGACCAGCCCGGCAGCCCAGTATTCGTCAGCCTCAGGAAGGGTTAATGCCAGGGTATAACACACGGGCGCTGCGCCCACGGCGGCCAGGTCACTGACGGCCACAGCCAGCGCCCGCCACCCCAGCAGGGAAGCATCGTACTGAAAAGGAAAGTGGACACCCTCAACCAGAGTATCCACCGAAAAAACCAGGTCCTGCCCCGCAGGTACCCGCTGGATCGCACAGTCGTCACCCGGGCCCAGCAGGGTGCCCGGGGTCCGGGTCGCATCCGCCAGCGGCTGAAACAGGCGACCGATAAGCTCGAATTCGCCCATGGTCAACCGTCAGTCCCGGCGGGCCCGGGTTTCAGCCAGCCGCAGGCGCTGGCTGAGTTTGTCCAGCAGGCTGTTTACGAACTTATGGCCCTCCGTACCGCCGAACCGCTTGGCCAGCTCAATGCCTTCGTTGATAACCACCCGGTAGGGCACATCAATGCGGTTCTTGAGCTCGTAGGTGCCGATACGTACGATCGCCAGCTCAATAGGGTCCACTTCGGACAACGCCCGGTCCAGCAGCGGCTCGATCAGCTTGTCGAGATCGCCCTGCTCCCGGTGCACGCCCCGGATCAGATCCCGGAAGAACGCCGAGTCCACCTTGGTCATGTCGTTATCGACCATGAACTCCGCTTCAATGGCATTGATCGGGCTCTTGCTGAAATGGCGGTGATAGAGCGCCTGCAGGGCCAGGGCCCTGGCGCGGCGTCGGTCCCCGGCTTTGGGACGGCCCGATGGTGCGGGGCCGGAAGCGCTGGCAGTTTCCTGTTCGCTCATCACTCACCCAGCTTGTTGAACAGGCTGACCATTTCCAGGGCGGTGATGGCGGCTTCCGCACCCTTGTTGCCGGCCTTGGTACCGGAGCGCTCAATGGCCTGCTCAATGGAGTCCACGGTCAGCACACCGAAAGTCACCGGTACGTCGGTTTCGAGACTGACAGCACCCAGACCGCTGGCAGCTTCCCCGGCCACATACTCAAAATGGGGTGTGCCGCCACGGATGACCGCGCCCAGGGCAATAATGGCGCTGTAGTCGCCGGTTTCCGCCACTCGCTTGACCGCCAGCGGCATTTCATAGGCGCCAGGCACCCGTACGATGGTGATGTCGTCGTCGGCAATGCCATGGCGACGCAGGGTATCAATCGCGCCCTCTACCAGGCTCTCAACCACAAAGCCGTTAAAACGGCCGACCACCAGCGCGTAGCGACCGCTGCACTGGCGGAAATCCCCTTCAATGATCTTGATATCTGACATTCCTGATCCTGTATTGGGGCCCGTGCCCCCGATTGGTTGACTGAACCGGCGCGCTCACTCGCCGGTGTAAGGTACGTATTCCACCACTTCCAGATCGAAGCCGGAAATGGCGGAGAATTTGATCGGAGCACTGAGCAGTCGCATCTGCCCTACGCCACAATCCTGCAGAATCTGGGAGCCGGTCCCGATGGTAAAATAGACGCCAGAACTGCCGCCCTTTCCGGCCCGCACCGGTCCCTCTCCGAAGAACTGATGGATCCGGTCTTCCAGGTTGTAGCTGTCCTCTGCACTGTTCAGGAGAACCACGACGCCCTTGCCTTCTTCCGCCACCTTGGCGAGCGCATGGTACAGCGGCCAGCTACGGGATCCCTTTCGACGGGCACCCAACAGGTCTCGCAGCGTATCGGTCACATGGACCCGAACCAGCGTCGGCTCCTGGGGCGTCACATCCCCCTTGACCAGCGCCAGATGGGTTCCGCCCTGGATGGTGTCGCGGTAGGTGCGCAGGCTGAACACTCCATGTTCCGTTTCCAGATCGTACTCGCTGAGGCACTCAATAGTGCGCTCGTTCGTCGTGCGGTAATGGATCAGGTCGGCGATGGTGCCGATTTTCAGACCGTGCTGCTCGGCAAACTTTTCCAGATCCGGGCGACGGGCCATGGAGCCATCATCGTTCATGATCTCGCAGATCACACCCGCCGGCTCACAGCCTGCCAGCGCCGCCAGGTCGCAGGACGCTTCAGTATGCCCTGCACGGCTCAGAACGCCGCCCGGGTCCGCCATCAGCGGGAAGATGTGACCAGGCTGTACCAGATCAGACGCCCTGGCATTCTTCGCCACCGCGGCCTGAACAGTACGGGCCCGGTCAGCTGCGGAGATACCGGTAGTAACGCCCTCGGCGGCTTCAATGGACAGGGTAAACTTGGTGCCAAAGCCGGAGTGGTTGCTCTGTACCATCAAAGGCAAACCCAGCTGATCACACCGCTGCCGGGTCATGGGCATACAGATCAGA
Source organism: uncultured Marinobacter sp. (assembly GCA_964392405.1). Taxonomy (GTDB): domain Bacteria; phylum Pseudomonadota; class Gammaproteobacteria; order Pseudomonadales; family Oleiphilaceae; genus Marinobacter. The sequence goes on along the minus strand of CAYMQO010000082.1, from coordinate 1,833 downwards.
CCACGGCCGAACCGGGCCATGAAGTTGATGGATTCCGGCGTACAGTGCTCTGCGGCCATCACCAGGTCGCCTTCATTCTCCCGGTCTTCGTCATCCATCAGGATAACCATCTTGCCCTGACGGATATCTTCGACAATCTCTTCAATACTGTTCAATGCCATAGTCTTCCACAACCTCCCGGCGAGACGGACACTTCGCCGCGATGACGATAATTAGACCTGCCGAATGGTTCAGTCGACGGCAGGAGGATTCGGCTTGAACACCCGGGGCGTCAGTATCAGCCGGGTGTCCTGGCCGAACTGGCGACGGTCGGTGACCTGCCATTCGATTTTTTCACGCATGCTGTCAAAAGGCAGTCTGGCCGTTGGCCGTCCTTCGCTACCCAGAAATACCGGCGCCTGATAGAGCCACAGCTCATCCACCAGGCCTTCCATAATAAAGCCACCCGCCAGCGTAGGCCCTGCCTCTACCAGCAGTTCGTTGATCCCCAGCTCTCCGAGCCGGTTCAGCAACTGCTGCAGATTAACCCCACGGTCCTGCCAGCCGACGCCGTTCAGGGTGACCCCCAGTGCAGACAGGTCCTGTGCCGGGCCGGTAGCCATCGCCTCTTCCGAGCAAAACAGATGCACCGCCCCGCCCCGCAGGATCTTCGCGGAGGCCGGTGTACGGGCGTCCCGGTCGGCGATCAGCCTCAGGGGCTGGCGCGACGGCTCGGTCGCCTGACCAATATCCCCCAGCTCATTACGCCGGACAGTCAGCGACGGATCGTCCGCCAACACTGTGTTGACCCCGGTGAGAATGGCATCACTCATGGCCCGCAGCCGCTGTACATCGCTGCGGGATTCCGGTCCGGTGATCCACTTACTCTCGCCGGACGCCATTGCAGTACGTCCATCCAGGCTTGTCGCAATCTTGACCCGTACCCAGGGCCTGCCGGTATGCATACGCTTGAGGAAGCCCGGATTCAGCTTTGCCGCCTCTTCCCGCAGTACGCCTTCCTCCACCTGGATGCCGGCATCCCGCAATTGTTGCAGCCCACGGCCGGACACCGACGGGTTGGGGTCTTCACTGGCAACAACGACGCGCACCACGCCTGCATCAATCAATGCCCGGGAGCATGGCGGGGTGCGGCCGAAATGACTGCAGGGCTCCAGAGTGACGTAAGCGGTAGCGCCCCGGGCATCGGGCCCTGCCTGACTGAGTGCGCGAACTTCCGCATGGGCTTCGCCGGCGCGCTCGTGCCAGCCTTCCCCAATGACCAGATCGCCCCGGGCAATGACACAGCCAACCCGCGGGTTGGGATGGGTAGAAAAACGCCCGCGCCAGGCCAGCTGAATGGCTCTGGCCATCAGGGCGGTGTCCCGGACCGTCGTCATGAGGAACCTTTCGAGCTGTCCCCGCCGGCGAGCACTCTGGCCACATCCGCAGGGTCGGCGCCATCTGACAGCCGCTCAATTTCCTCCTTGAACTCATTCACATCCTGGAAACTGCGATACACCGACGCAAAGCGAACGTAGGCCACCTTGTCCAGCTGGCGAAGCTCGGTCATTACTTCTTCACCCAGGGCCATGGATTTCACTTCCCGTTCGCCTGCTGCCCGCAGGCGGTACTTGATGCGGTTCAGCGCGGCGTCGATCTGTTCGATACTGACCGGCCGCTTCTCCAGGGCCTTCATCAGGCCGGCCCGGAGCTTTTCCTCATAAAACGGCTGGCGCGTACCGTCCTGCTTGACCACCCGGGGCATCACCAGCTCAGCACTCTCGAAGGTGGTGAACCGGTCCCGGCATGACAGACACTCCCTGCGGCGACGCACCTGATCGCCCTCGGCCACCA
>CAYMQO010000081.1:0-8042 GCA_964392405.1 uncultured Marinobacter sp. | reverse complement strand
CGGTTTCTCAAGTTCGCGCGATACAGGTTAAATGACCATGCTGGAACTCCGCGGCGCCCCCGCTCTTTCCCCTTTCCGCTCTGAAAAACTCTTTGGCCAGCTTACTGGTGCCGTTAAAAGCGTGCGCTCAGTTTATGCGGAATTCATGCATTTCGTGGACGCCGAGGCGGATCTGAACAGCTCCGACCAGGAAGTGCTCAGTCGACTCCTGACATACGGCCCCAGCGCTGAGCGTCGGGAGCCGGAAGGCATTCTGTTCCTGGTGGTGCCACGTCCGGGTACGGTTTCGCCCTGGTCCACCAAGGCGACGGATATTGCCCGTAATTGCGGACTGCGACAGGTACGCCGTATCGAGCGGGGTATCGCCTATTACATCCATGCCGAGTCAAAACTTGGCCGTGAGGAGCGCCAGGCGATTGCAGCGCTGCTCCATGACCGTATGACTGAAACGGTTTTCCATGAAATGGGCGGCGCGCAACTGCTGTTTCATCGTGAAGAGCCCCGGCCACTGGAGCGCGTGCCAGTGTTGTCCGGCGGCCGTCCGGCGCTGGTAGAGGCGAACCAGCGGCTGGGACTGGCCCTGGCAGAAGATGAAATCGATTATCTGGTGGAGTCCTTCAGTAACCTGGACCGGGACCCGACAGATGTTGAGCTGATGATGTTCGCTCAGGCCAACTCTGAGCACTGCCGGCACAAGATTTTTAACGCCTCGTGGGACATTGACGGTGAAGGGCAGCAGAAGTCTCTGTTCGCCATGATCAAGAACACCCATAAGATGAGCAGCGAAGGCGTTCTGTCTGCGTACCGTGACAACGCCTCGGTGATTCGTGGATCAGTCGGCGGGCGCTTCTTCCCGGACCCGGAGACGGCGCGTTATACCTACGTGACCGAACCCATCCATATCCTGATGAAGGTTGAAACCCACAACCACCCCACCGCCATCTCGCCTTTCGCCGGTGCGGCGACGGGCTCCGGCGGTGAAATCCGTGATGAAGGCGCCACCGGGCGTGGATCCAAGCCCAAGGCGGGCCTGACCGGCTTCACGGTCTCCAACCTGGAGATTCCCGGTGACCGGCAGCCCTGGGAAGAGCATTATGGACGTCCGGACCGGATTGCCTCTCCGCTCGAGATTATGATCGAGGGCCCGATCGGTGGCGCCTCCTTTAACAACGAATTCGGTCGTCCCAACCTTGCAGGCTATTTCCGGACCTTCGAGCAGCGGGTACCCGGGCCGGCGGGCGAAGAGGTTCGCGGCTATCACAAACCGATCATGATCGCCGGTGGTCTCGGGAATATCCGGGAAGACCATGTGGAAAAAGGCGAGATACCGGTCGGCGCCCGGCTGATTGTTCTCGGTGGCCCGTCCATGCTGATTGGCCTGGGCGGCGGAGCCGCGTCCTCCATGGACTCCGGGGTCAGTCATGAAAACCTCGACTTCGCGTCGGTCCAGCGGGGCAACCCGGAAATGGAGCGTCGCTGTCAGGAGGTCATCGACCGTTGCTGGCAGCAGGGCGATCAGAACCCCATTGCGTTTATCCACGACGTGGGGGCTGGCGGTCTGTCCAACGCCATGCCGGAGCTGGTCAAGGACGGCGGCCGTGGTGGCAAATTTGAGCTGAGAGACATTCCCAGCGATGAGCCCGGCATGTCACCCCTGGAAATCTGGTGTAACGAATCCCAGGAGCGTTACGTCCTGGCAGTGGCAGAAGAAAACATGGAGCGGTTTGACGCCATCTGCCGCCGTGAGCGCTGCCCCTACGCGGTTATTGGTGAAGCAACAGAAACTCACCACCTGACCCTGGCCGATGCCTATTACGGCGACTCGCCCGTGGACATCCCAATGGATGTGCTGTTCGGCAAACCGCCCCGGATGCACCGGAGCATTAACCGGACCTCCTTCACCAAGTCCGTTTTTGACTCTTCCGGCGTTGATCTGAACGAGGCCGTCCGAAGGGTGCTGCGTTTGCCGTCGGTGGGCAGCAAGAGCTTCCTGATAACCATCGGCGATCGCAGCGTCACCGGTTTGGTGGCCCGGGACCAGATGGTCGGCCCCTGGCAGGTGCCGGTTGCCGACGTGGCCGTGACCGCGTCCAGCTACGATGTGCTCACCGGGGAAGCCATGGCCATGGGTGAGCGTACGCCGGTGGCCTGTATTGACTCCCCGGCGTCCGGTCGCATGGCGGTGGGAGAGGCAATTACCAACCTGGCCGCTGCTGCCATCGAAAAGCTTTCCGATATTCGTCTCTCCGCGAACTGGATGGCCGCTGCCGGGCATCCGGGTGAAGACGAAAACCTGTACGAAACCGTGCGTGCGGTGGGGATGGAGCTGTGTCCGGAACTGGGCATTGCCATTCCCGTGGGCAAGGACTCCATGTCCATGAAAACCGTCTGGGAAGAGAGCGGTGAGCAGAAGAGCGTTACGGCCCCGCTGTCACTGGTCATCAGTGGTTTTGCTCCCGTCACAGACGTTACCCGGACCTTAACACCCCAGTTAAGAACGGAACAGGGCGAAACCGATCTGATTCTGGTGGATCTTGCCGCGGGGCAGAACCGTATCGGCGGTTCCGCACTGGCGCAGGTGTATGGCCATATGGGCGCCGTTGCGCCGGACCTGGACGACCCGGAAGACATCAAGGCATTCTTTGCCGTGATTCAGGGCCTGAACCAGGACCGCAAGCTTCTGGCTTACCATGACCGCTCTGACGGCGGCGTGTTCGTCACGCTGGCGGAAATGGCGTTTGCCGGCCGTACGGGCGTGGATATTCGTCTGGATGGCCTCGCGGAAGAGGCCGGGCACTTCGCGCGGGAGCTGTTCAACGAGGAACTGGGCGCTGTCATTCAGGTTCGTCGTGAGGATACCCCGTTTATCCTGCAGCAGTTCTCGGGTGCCGGGCTGGGTGAGCACACCTCGGTTATCGGCACGCTGAACGACGAAGACCGCATTCGCTTCTCATTTGAAGGTGAGCCGGTGATTGACCAGGCAAGGGCGGATTTACAGCGCCTCTGGTCAGAAACCAGCTATCGCATCCAGAGCCTGCGGGACAACGCCAACTGTGCCCAGGAAGAATTCGACAACCTGCTGGAAACCGACGACCCCGGGCTGGGTGCCGAGCTGACCTTCGACCCGTCAGAAGATATCGCCGCGCCGTATATCGCCACCGGTGCACGACCGAAGGTGGCAGTGCTGCGGGAGCAGGGCGTTAACGGCCAGACCGAGATGGCGGCCGCCTTTGACCGCGCCGGTTTTGAGGCGGTGGATGTGCATATGAGCGACCTGTTGTCCGGCCGGGTCACACTGGACGCCTTCAGGACACTGGCAGCCTGTGGCGGCTTTTCCTACGGCGATGTGCTGGGCGCCGGCGGCGGCTGGGCCAAGTCGATCCTGTTCAATACTCGTGTGAGGGACCAGTTTGCCGAGTTCTTCCAGCGTGACGACACCCTGTCTCTCGGGGTCTGTAACGGCTGTCAGATGCTCTCAAACCTGCAGGAGCTGATCCCGGGCGCGGCCGCCTGGCCTCGCTTTGTCCGGAATGAGTCAGAGCAGTTTGAGGCCCGTCTGGTGATGGTTGAAGTGCAGCCGTCCCGGTCGGTCTTCCTTGACGGAATGGCAGGCTCTCGCATGCCGATTGCAGTGGCTCATGGGGAAGGGCGCACCGAGTTCGGGGCAGGTGCCATCGATACGCTCAACCAGGCTGGTCAGGTGGCTCTGAGATACGTGGATCACCATGGTCAGCCCACAATGCGTTATCCCTATAACCCGAACGGCTCAGACCAGGGCATCACCGGCCTTACAAATGATGACGGCCGGGTCACCGTAATGATGCCTCATCCTGAGCGCTTGTTCCGCACCGCACAGTTCTCGTGGCATCCCGAAAACTGGGGTGAGGATGGCCCGTGGCTGCGTATGTTCCGCAACGCTCGTAGATGGCTGGGATAACAGCCAGGTCCTGACATGGACCGACCGGAAAGCCGGTAACCGTTGACGCGGCTACCGGCTTTTTAATGGTTTTGAAAACCCTCGGCTAACGCTACGTATTGCAAGCCCTTTCTCTTTCTTTATAGCGAAAAAAAGCCTTGACTCGATAGTTTTATGCACACTTCGCCAGCGTCCTGGCCTGACCTTTGTATAAAACAACTACAACTCGTTCAATAAATCACCTCGGTTGTTAACGTTATGATTTTAAAGGATTAACCGGCAAAGGTGGATTTCTCGCCAATTTGAGGGGAGCGCAGTAACGACGGGGCTTTGCGGCGTCTGCCCAAAAACTATCCCCAAAGTTATCCACAGTTTTTGTGGGTAACCCTCAAGGGCCGCAATCCGGCTGGCTTGACGACCAAGTCAAGCTGTTTCACGCTTGAAATGTAAACTTTTGTCAGAGGATCATGCCATGTACAAGCTGTGTTTTTTTGTTCCGTTATCCCATGCGGAAGAGACCAAGAAAGCGGTTTTTGAGGCCGGTGGGGGACGCATCGGCGACTACGATTGCTGTGCCTGGCAGACTCTTGGTCAGGGGCAGTTTCGTCCACTTGAAGGCAGCAACCCGCATCTCGGCGAACATGGCCGGCTTGAGCGGGTTGACGAGTTAAAAGTGGAGCTGGTATGCGAAGACGGGCTGATTCGCGATGTGGTTGAGGCAATGAAGCAGGCCCATCCCTACGAAGAGCCTGCGTATGAGGTTTACCGGCTGGAAGACTTCTGATGAGAACGGACGTGCCTGAGGGGCTTACTTGTCGGACTTAAGCCGATGACGAATGTCACTGACGTGTAACGGGAACTCATTGCGACGTACGTCCTCAACAAAGTGCTCCAGCGTACGGCGAACCGTCGGGAAAGAAATTTCGTCCCAGGGGATACGGTGTAGCTCGAACAGGTCCGCCTCAAGGGTTTCTTCCCCGGCACCATACTGCTCTTTCGTCAGGAAGGCCCGGTAGAACATATGTACCTGGTCGATATGGGGTACGTGGATCATCGTGTACAGGTCAGCCAGCTCGACTTCGGCGATGGCTTCCTCCCGCGTCTCCCGGGCGGCCGCTTCTTCCGTCGTCTCCGAGTTTTCCATAAAGCCGGCAGGTAGTGTCCAGAAGCCGTACCTTGGCTCAATGGCTCGCCGGCAGAGCAGGATCTTGCCCTCCCATACAGGTACCGTACCCGCTATGATGCGTGGGTTCTGGTAGTGAATCAGCTCGCATTGGCTACACACATAGCGGGGCCGGTTATCGCCGGCAGGAATGCGGCTTTCTACCGGATGGCCGCAGCTACTGCAGAACTTCATAAATTACCCCGTATAATAGTCCAGGTTCATGGCGCCAGTGTATCGTTAGCAGGTTGCCTTGTCTTTTATCAGAGGCGGAGAATGATTTTGCGCGATTTGTTGACACAAAGGCTAGCCCGCCATTCGCCCTCCCGTCTGGACATGGATTACCCGGAGGCAGGGGTGCTGGTACCGGTGACCGACAATGCCGGTACGCCTGAAATACTTTTTACGCTGCGGTCCTCTAACCTGTCTACCCATCGCGGGCAGGTGGCCTTTCCTGGAGGCAAGAGGGACAGTACCGATCCCTCCATTGCGTATACCGCCTTACGGGAAGCCCACGAGGAAATTGGCCTGCCGCCGGAGCAGGTGGAGCTGATCGCGCCCCTCAGTCAGGTGGTTTCCCGTTATGGCATTGTGGTGACGCCCTACGTCGGAATCATGCCAGCCGATCACCCCCTGCACCCCAACCCCGATGAGATCGAAAGTATCTTCCGGGTACCGGTGGAATTCTTCCTGGAGGACCGGCGTGAGCGCACGGATAAGCTTCCTTTTCTCGAGAACACCTACCACGTGCCGTGCTATCGCTGGGAGAAGTATCAGATCTGGGGTCTGTCGGCGGTGGTTCTGGTGGAGTTCCTGAATGCTGTGTACGATGCCCGAATTGATTTGCTCAAGCCTCATTATGACTGACCCGGTCGAGGCGGTAATAGGAGAGTCCTGATGTTGTATGAGCTGGCAGAACGTAAACCTGAGCTGATTGGCGAAGAACAGTTTGTTGCCGGGAACGCGACGGTTATTGGTAGTGTCGCCCTCCACGAACGGTCCAGTATCTGGTTCAACGTGGTGATCCGCGGCGACAATGACCTGATTACAATCGGGCCCGACTCCAATGTGCAGGATGGCTCCGTGCTTCACACCGACTTCGGCATTCCCCTGACCCTGGGGCGCGGTGTCACCGTGGGCCACAAGGCCATGCTCCATGGGTGTGAGATTGGCGACTACAGCCTTATCGGAATCAACGCCGTGGTACTGAACGGCGCCCGGATAGGAAAGCACTGCCTGATTGGCGCCAATACCCTGATCCCGGAAGGGATGGAGATACCGGATGGCTCACTGGTGATCGGGTCGCCGGGGCGCATCAAGCGAGAACTTGATGAGAGTCAGAAAAAGATGTTGGAGCTGAGCGCAGCGCATTATGTCGAGAATGCGGCCCGTTACCGACAGGCCCTGCGACCCTTCCAGCCGAAGGGCACTGATAACTGATGGAAGGCCGGCGCCCCGTTCGTTCTCCCTGTGTCAGTGTGTGCGCGCTTGATGAGAATGACGTCTGTATTGGTTGTCACCGGACTGGTGACGAGATCCTCCGGTGGACCACGATGACGGATGACGAGCGTCTCCAGGTACTGGAGAAAGTAGCCCACCGCGAGCGCGAACATTTATTATGAATCTGTGACCGTTCTTCTTGCGGAAGACCGGTCGTCTTTAGGAAGTGATATAGATGATAGGTACACCTCTTAAGGCTAACGCCTATCGGGTGCTGCTGTGCGGCTCCGGTGAACTGGGTAAGGAAGTTGCCATTGAGTTGCAGCGGTTCGGTGTCGAGGTGATCGCCTGCGACCGCTATGCCAATGCTCCGGCCATGCAGGTCGCCCACCGCAGCCACGTCATCGACATGCTGGATCCGGCAAGTCTGCGGCGGGTGATCGAGCAGGAAAAGCCCAACCTGGTCGTGCCTGAGATTGAAGCGATCGCCACCGGCGAGCTGGTCCGTCTCGAACAGGAAGGCTACCAGGTTGTCCCAACGGCCCGCGCCGTGGACCTCACCATGAATCGTGAGGGCATCCGGCGGCTGGCAGCGGAAGAGCTTGGTGTTCCCGTATCCCCTTACCGTTTTGCCGAGAGCCGCGCCGAGTTTGATCGGGCGGTGAGCGATATTGGTTTCCCCTGCGTTGTAAAACCGGTGATGAGCTCCTCTGGCAAGGGCCAGAGCCTGGTTCGCTCGCCCGAGGACGTTGCGACGGCCTGGGAGTATGCACAAACCGGGGGTCGCGCCGGACAGGGGCGGGTGATCGTGGAAGGCTTTATCGACTTTGACTACGAGATCACTCTGCTCACCGTACGACACAAGGGCGGAGTCACCTTCTGTGAGCCGATAGGGCATTCACAGGAAGATGGCGACTATAGAGAGTCCTGGCAGCCTCAGCCCATGAGTGAGCTGGCGCTGAAGCGCAGCCAGGATATCGCCCGTACGGTAACAGACAATCTGGGCGGTTATGGCGTGTTTGGCGTCGAGTTCTTTATTAAAGGTGATGAAGTCTGGTTCTCGGAAGTGTCACCGCGTCCCCATGACACCGGACTGGTTACACTGATCTCACAGGATATGTCCGAGTTTGCGCTTCATGCGCGGGCGATTCTTGGCTTCCCCATCCCGGCCATAAGGCAGAACGGCCCGTCAGCCTCCGCCGTGGTCCTGCCGGAAGGGGAGTCCTCTGCGCCTGCCTTTGCCGGACTGGACGAGGCACTCGCAGAGCCGGACGTTCAGTTGCGCCTCTTTGGCAAACCGGAGCTGTCCGGTAAGCGACGGATGGGTGTCGCCGTGGCTGTCCGGAATACGATCGACGAAGCCCGTAAGGCCGCTACAAAGGCAGCGGACAAGGTGCAGGTTAAGTTCGATTGAGCCTGTAGAGGTTGAAATTTGTTCGCTTGGGCCAGATATTGAACACTCTGGGCGTAAAAGCGGCGGCCTCATAGGGGCAAACCGAAATTCGTCAAAAAAGTTCACGAAGG
>CAYMQO010000080.1:0-8071 GCA_964392405.1 uncultured Marinobacter sp. | reverse complement strand
AGCAGCTGATGGAAGAAGGCTACTTCAACACCTACGGCACCGCCGGTGTTCGCACCGAGATGCCCGGCTGCTCCCTGTGCATGGGTAACCAGGCCCGCGTAGCTCCGAAGTCGACGGTCCTGTCCACTTCCACCCGTAACTTCCCGAACCGTTTGGGTGATGGCGCCAACGTGTACCTGACCTCTGCCGAACTGGCTGCAGTCGGTGCGGTACTGGGCAAACTGCCCACTCCGGAAGAGTACATGGAGTACGCGAAAGACCTCGACAGCATGTCTGCCGAGATCTACAAGTACCTCAACTTCGATCAGATGGAGGAGTACACCTCTAAAGCTGCCGAGGCAACCGTAGCCTAAGCGCTGAAAAGGTAACTCACCATCAGAAACGCCAGCCTCCGGGCTGGCGTTTCTGTTTCTGTATCACAAGAACCCAAAATCAGTGGAGCCCCACAAAACTCTGCAGGGCGTGGGGTGGGGGTTCCTTTCTGCAGGAAAAAGGTGTCTGAGCGCAGCGAGTTCTTTTGCCGGAAGAAAGGAACCCCCACCCCGTGCCCCACCACCAATACCAGAAGCCTCAAAGGCCGTCCCCCACATCAGACAAGGCAAAGAATCACCGAACAATATGCTGATACTCATCAGCATCCCGGGTAACCAGACTCACCACCACAATCGCCACAAACGCCGCCAGAAACCCGGGAATAATCTCGTACACCCCAGGGCCACCCATAAAGCTGCTGTTCCAGCCCAGAGAAATCCAGATCATCACCGTTACCGCCCCGACCACCAGCCCGGCAATGGCCCCCGCACCATTGGTCCGCGGCCACATCAGCGACAGAATGATCAACGGCCCGAAGGCAGCGCCAAAACCGGCCCAGGCGTTACTCACCAGCCCCAGAACCTGCGACTCCGGATCCGAGGCAATCAACGCAGCCACCAGACCCACCGCCACAACACAAACCCGCCCAACATTTACGCACTCCCGGTCACTGGCTTCCTTGCGGAGAAACAGACGATAGAAATCTTCCGTCAGGGACGAAGACGACACCAGCAGCTGACTGGAAATAGTACTCATCACCGCCGCCAGCAGTGCCGCATACAGAAAGCCGGTAATGAGAGGGTGGAACAGCATATCCGACAGAATAATAAAGATGGTTTCCGGGTCGGCAACGTCCAGACCATTGCGCACTGCATAGGCCCGGCCGAACAGACCCACGGAAATCGCGCCAATCAGCGAAATCCCCATCCAGGTCATCCCGATATTCCGGGCCGTGGGCACATCCTTCACCGAACGAATCGCCATAAACCGCACGATAATGTGCGGCTGGCCGAAATACCCCAGCCCCCAGGTAACGGCTGACAGCCAGCCGATAATCGTCAGGCCGTCGGTCCAGGACAACAGCGTCGGATCGACACTGTTCAGTGTCTCGCGAGCCTGACTGAAACCGCCACCCCCTTCTCCGAACAGCACCACCGCCGGCATGATCACCAGCGCCAGCATCATGATGCAGCCCTGCACAAAGTCCGTCATGCTCACCGCAAGAAAGCCACCGACAACCGTATAGGCCAACACCACCCCCAGGGTGATCAGGATACCGACCGCGTAGTCACTCATGCCGGGGACATTCAGAATCTCCGCAAACGCACTTTCAAACAGCTTGCCGCCGGCAACCAGGCCCGAGGCGGTATAAACCGCGAAAAAAACCACAATGACGATAGCCGATACCGTTCGCAGTGACAGGGCCTGAGTGGGAAAACGGTTGGCCAGAAAGGCCGGAATGGTGATCGCGTTGCCGTAATGGACCGTCTGTTCCCGCAACCTCGGGGCCACCAGCACCCAGTTAAAGAACGCGCCGACAAACAGACCGATACCGATCCACGCATCAGCAAGACCTGAAACGAACAGGGCCCCCGGCAGTCCCAGCAGCAACCACCCGCTCATATCCGATGCCCCTGCCGACAGGGCAGCGACCTTCGGGCTCAGTGCACGGCCACCAAGCATGTAATCCTCGGACGACGAGGTGGATTTGCGCATCGCATACAGACCGATGGCAATCATCAGGGCAAAATAGATAAAGAGACTGATCCATACACCGGTAGCCATGTGTTCCTCCGTTTTCTGCTATTCCGTTTGCTCGACTTTCTCGACGCCCAGGGAGAGCAGGGACGCGTTGCCACCGACCGCCGTGGTGTTGATGGTTCGGGTTCGCTCGGTGGCGAATCGCAGAATATAGTGAGGTCCGCCGGCCTTGGGTCCGGTACCCGATAGCCCCCGGCCACCAAAAGGCTGAACCCCAACCACCGCCCCGATCTGGTTACGGTTGATATAGGTGTTACCCACCTTCACCCGACGCTCGATATAGGCTGCGGTAGCCTCGCTGCGACTGTGAATGCCCAGGGTCAGGCCGTAGCCGGCCGCGTTAATGCTGTCGATAACCTGATCCAGCTTTTCCGCTTCATAACGAACGACATGGAGGATCGGGCCGAAATTTTCCTTGTCCAGCTGCTCTATACCTTCAATACCGTAGGCTGCTGGCGCCACGAAGCAACCGTTCAGGCAGGATTCCGGTAATTGTGTCTCAGCAATGACACGTGCACCGGACTCGCGTAGGGCCTTCAGGTGTTCTTCGAGACCGGAACGGGCTTCCTCGTCAATGACTGGCCCGACATCGGTGCTGTGCAGGGCCGGATCACCAATGGACAGCTCTTCCATGGCCCCGGCCAGCAGGGTTTCCATCCGCTCGGCCACTTCCTGCTGGACATACAGGACCCGCAAGGCAGAGCAGCGCTGGCCGGCACTGGCATAGGCGGATTGCAGCACATCCCGGATCACCTGCTCCGGCAGGGCGCTGGAATCCACAATCATGGCGTTCTGACCACCGGTTTCAGCAATCAGCGGCACGATGGCGCCCGGCCGCTCTGCCAACTGACGGTTCAGCAAATGGGCAACTGCGGTGGATCCGGTGAACGCAACGCCGGCAATCCGTTCATCAGGCACCAGTGTCCCGCCGATGGTAGCGCCGTCCCCCGGCAGGAACTGCACTACATCTGCCGGAAAGCCCGCCTCCAGCATCAGCTCATGGGCCCGGGCCGCAATCAGACTGGTCTGCTCCGCAGGCTTGGCGATCACAGCGTTACCTGCCACCAGCGCCGCCATGATCTGACCGGTGTAAATGGCCAGCGGAAAGTTCCACGGGCTGATGCACAGGAACACACCGCGCCCTTCAAGATACAGTTCATTGCTCTCGCCGGTAGGCCCCGGCAGTGTGATGGCACTGCTGAAGCGGGATCTCCCCTGAATGGCGTAATAGCGACAGAAGTCGACGGCTTCGCGAACCTCGTCGATACCGTCCTGCAAGGTCTTTCCGGCTTCGCGGCAGCAGATGGCCATCAGTTCTTCCATATGCTGTTCCATCAGATCCGCATAACGCTCCAGGCAGGCGGCCCGCTCGGCTGCGGGACGTTCGTTCCAATGGACAAAACCTCTGCTGGCGACCTCCAGTGCTTCCCGGGCATGGGCTTCCGATGTCCAGGTCACCTGCCCTACCCGGTCACCTCGATTATGGGGCGCCGTAACCTCTGCGGTCTCACCGTCATCGCGGACCTTGCCGTCAATGACCGGCGCAGCCGACCAGGTGGCGGACTTCCAGCGGCCCAGCTCCCTGAGCAATGGTTCCCGGTCCCGCTGTACGTTGATGTTCATCCCCCGGGAGTTCCTTCGCTCGGGACCATAGATATCGGGAGGCAGGGGGATACGGTCGCTGGCCAGGGTGTCGTACTTTTCCAGCTCTTCAACCGGGTTCTTAATTAGCTCTTCCACCGGCGTGCGGGCGTCTACCAGGCGGTGAACAAAGGAAGAGTTGGCGCCGTTTTCCAGCAACCGCCGGACCAGGTAAGGCAGCAGATCCTTGTGGGCACCAACCGGCGCGTAGATCCGGACGGGCACATCTTCCTGTTCCAGAATGGTGTTGTAGAGGGCGTCGCCCATCCCATGCAGACGCTGGAACTCAAACTGGCGCCCGTTCTTGCGAGCCATGGCAAGCCCCGAGGCCACGGTGTGGGCATTATGGGAGGCCAGTTGCGGATAGAGGTTACCCCTGGTGTGATCACTGAGCAGGAAACGCAGGCAGGCCAGATAAGAGGTGTCGGTGGCTTCTTTGTGGGTGAACACGGGATAGCCGTCAGCCCCCGTCTGCTGGCTGAGTTTAATTTCGGTGTCCCAGTAGGCACCTTTCACCAGCCGCACGGGTATTTCATCACCCTGTTCTTTGGCCAGGCTGTTAAGCCAGCACAAGGCAGGCAAAGTGCGTTTGGAGTAGGCCTGCACCACCACCCCGAAGCCGGGCCAGTCCCGGGTAACCCCCTGGCAGTAGACCTTTTCAAAAAGTCTGAGGGATAACTCAAGCCGGTCCATTTCTTCCGCGTCGATGGTAATCGCGACGTCTTTCTCCCGCGCAAACCGCAGCAGCTCAACCAGCGTGTCGTACAGTTCGGTCAGCACCCGCTGCTCCTGAGCTTCTTCATACCTTGGGTGCAGCGCGGACAGCTTGATGGAGATGGAGGGACGGGGCGCCTTGTCGGTGGGATAGCTGTCCTCGCCAACGACGGCGATGGCATCTCTATAGGACTGCAGATAACGGGCAGCGTCGTCTTGGGTCATTGCCGCCTCGCCGAGCATATCAAAGGAGTAGCTGTAACCCCTGGCCCGATACTCCCGGGCATTTTTCAGGGCTTCGCGGATATCCCGCCCCAGTACAAACTGTTTGCCCATGATGGCCATGGCCCGGTACATGGCGTTGCGGATTACCGGCTCGCCGCTGCGCTTGACCAAACGGCGCCAGATACTGGCTGGTGAGCCGTCGAGGCGCTTGTCCATCTGGACCACCCGGCCTGTAAGCAGCAGGCCCCAGGTGGAGGCGTTAACCAGTGTCGATTCGCTGCGGCCTACGTGTTTTTTCCAGTCCGCCGTGGAGAGCTTGTCGTGGATCAGGGCATCGGCTGTATGGCTGTCGGGGATCCGCATAAGGGCTTCCGCCAGGCACATCAGCAGAATCCCTTCTTCAGTGTCGAGGCTGTACTCCTGCAGCAGTGCATCCACCATATGCACGGAGTCGTTCTGTTGGCGGACCTTGTGAATCAGATCCGTTGCCATCGCGGTGACGGCTTCTTTCTCTGCCGGATCACTCCGAGCCAGCTGCATCAGTTCCTGAACGTAAGCGGCTTCATCAACAGCATAGTTGTCGACAAGCGCTTGCCAGAACGCTGATCTCGGCTGACTTTGAAAAGCCGGTCCGAGAACCTCGGATGCGGTAAACATTGACCAGACCTCGCCGACGACAGATGAAAGGGGTTCCTTTCAATCTAGTCGGCGGGCAGGCGCTGCGCCAGGCAACCATTTAATATTATGGGCACCTGACGTTCAGGGAGAGGAGAAATCAGTGACGGAAGCTCAGCACCAGGCTGGCAATCTGCCGGCTGACTTCCTCAAGGGATCCGGTAGCGTCAACGATGTGGTATCGCTGGGGCTGCTCCGCTGCCCGTTGGCGATAGCAGTCGCGAATGCGCTGGAAAAATTCCATTTTTTCCTGCTCGAACCGGTCTGGCGCGCTGCGATCCCGGGCTCTGGCCATTCCCGTTTCCACGGGCGCATCCAGCAGGATGGTGTGATCCGGCCGCAGATCACCCTGCACCAGTTGCTCTAGCAGGGCAATCTGCTCCATGGGAACACCCCGGCCACCGCCCTGATACGCATAGGTGGCGTCCGTGAACCGATCACACAACACCCAGCAGCCCCGATCCAGAGCCGGAAGGATATGTTCGTGCAGGTGCTGGGCCCTGGCCGCAAACATCAGCAACAGTTCGGTCAGCGGGTTCACCGACTCGTCCCGGGGCGTCAGCAACAGCTCCCGAATCGCTTCTGCCATTGGCGTGCCGCCGGGCTCACGGGTCACCAGTACCTCAACCCCGGCCGAGGCCAGGGCGGCGCGGGCCGTCTCAATCTGGGTAGACTTGCCTACGCCTTCGGTGCCTTCAAACGTAATAAACCGGCCCCGGGTCATTGAGCTTCACCTGTTTCCTTAACCGGCGCTGGAAACGACCGGTAGTCTTCACGGCGATTCAGCTGATACTGACGCACGGCCCGCTGGTGATCCTCAAGGGTGCGGGAGAACTGATGGGTGCCGTCGCCCTTGGCCACGAAGAACAGGGCATCCCCATCGGCCGGGTTAACGGCAGCGTGGATCGCGGCCCGGCCCGGCAAGGCGATGGGCGTGGGCGGCAACCCGGAGATCCGGTAGGTGTTGTACGGGGTATGAGTGCGGAGGTCTCTGCGGGTAATCCGGCCTTCGTACTGGTCGCCCATGCCATAGATAACCGTGGGATCCGTCTGAAGACGCATACCCCGCTCAAGACGACGAACGAAGACGCCGGCAATGTCCGGGCGTTCTTCGGGAACCCCGGTCTCACGTTCGATAATTGAGGCCATGATCAGGGCTTCATACGGGTTTTCGTAGGGCAGACCCTCAGCCCGGTTGGCCCACTCTTCGGCGAGTACAGCGTTCATACGCTCATAGGCCCGGCGCAGGATATCGAGGTCTGAATCTCCGCGACGGTAGGCGTAAGTATCCGGAAAAAATCGACCTTCCGGATGTGCGCCTTCATCCCCGAGGGCAGCCATGATCTGCTGGTCGGTCCACGCCGCCGTCAGCTGCTCAAGATAGTCAGCCCGGGCCAGTGCGGCGCGGGCGTCGCGGAAACGCCGGCCTTCAATAAACTGGACGGTGCGGGATTTGGTCTGACCGCTGACCATCAGGCCGATAATATCCCGGGCAGACATGCCCGGCTGGAATTCATACTCGCCCGCCTGAATGGCGGTCATTTCCGGCTCCAGCCGCGCCATCAGCTTGAGCCAGACGGCCTGTTCAACCAGATTGAGTTCTTCGAGATCCCGGGCAACTGCGTTAAAAGAGGACCCACGGGGAACCACATAAAGCATCGGCTGCTCAAGACCTGCATCCATTTCCAGGGATTTCAGACCCTGCCAGCCCCACAATGCAGCTCCGGAAACCGCTACCAGCACCGAAGCTACAACCGCAATCAGGAAAGACTTGATCAACACAGTTCCTCAGATCATTTGGCAAGGCTGACGATTGTCGCAAGCTGCTCCGACTGAGGCAACCGACGACCATCAAGAGTCTGAACCGGTACCGCGCCGATAACGCTGTTCAGCAACAGCAGTCCGGCAAACTCCGGTTGCCATAACTGTTCCGGGAACAGCATGGCTTCGTGCAGGGCTTCGCCCCGCTGCGCCAGGCCGCGCTCCACGTGGCCCAGCATAACGCTGTGTACTGCGACCTTGTCCCTCGGCGGCGTCAGCCACCGGCCCTGCCAGCGGTACAGCAAGGCAGTACGGGTGCCTTCCCGGAGGTCCCCTTCTGTTCCGGCCATCACGGCTTCGAAACAGTCGTCTGGAATGTCACGACTTGCCATGACCTGCTCCAGGCGGTTCAGGGATTTGATGCCAGCGAGCACGGGATTGACAGTCAGCGGTATGGCCGAGGTTACGGCAGCGACTCCGTCCGCCGAGACCGGAGACGGCGCCGGTGAGAGGGTGATAATCAGCCGGGGTTCGGCTTGCTCAGGTGGCCGGTAGCCTCGCCCACCCGTGCCCCGGGTGAGTATCATCTTGAGCACGTGACGACCGGGAGCGCCGGCGAGCCGGTCACCAATACCGGACAGCGCCTCGCCCAGTTCCACTGGCGCCAGCGGAATTCCCAGTCGTTCTGCGCCCCGCAGCATCCGCTGCCGGTGGGCTTCCAGCAGTTGCGGCTGGCCATCGACCACGAGAATGGTCTCAAACAGGCCATCCCCATAGGCAAGCCCCCGGTCAGATACGGGCAACCCCATCTGATCGGGCTGGTCTTCCGGCACCACCGTAACGATCATATTTCGCCCCTTTCTGCGTTCCTTTCACTCCTTGTCTGGCCAGACACAAAAAAGCCGCCCTGCTCTACAGCAGGACGGCTTTTGCCTGGCTTACAGACGATCAGCTATGTGCGTTGATGTAATCAATCGCATCC
>CAYMQO010000079.1:0-8169 GCA_964392405.1 uncultured Marinobacter sp. | reverse complement strand
TAACTCCTCAGGCTGCACGGCCTTGATCAGTAATACCAGACTGCCGAAGCAGGGCATCCACGTCCGGGTCGCGACCGCGGAACGCGCGGAATAAGTCTGCCGGCTCCCGGGAACCGCCCATTTCCAGGATATTCTCCCGGAACGCCTGCCCGGTTTCCGGATCGAAAATACCACGCTCCTCAAACAGCGAGAACGCATCCGCTGCCAGCACTTCCGCCCACTTGTAGCTGTAGTAACCAGCCGCATAACCGCCTGCGAAAATATGGGAGAAAGCATTGGGGAAGCGATTGAACTCGGGCGCTTCCACCACCGCAATCTCGTCGCGCACTTCCCGGTGCATGGTCAGCGGATCCACCGGGTTCTCATCGCTGAATTCGGCATGCAGGCGGAAATCAAACAGCGAGAACTCCAGCTGCCGTACCATCTGCATACCCGCCTGGAAGTTCTTCGCCGCCAGCATCTTGTCGAGCAGATCCTGGGGCAGGGGCTCGCCGGTTTCGTGGTGGGCTGCGATCAGTTTTAACGACTCCGGGTTCCAGCACCAGTTTTCCAGGAACTGACTGGGCAGCTCTACCGCATCCCAGGCAACACCGTTGATACCGGACACATCCGCCACCTCTACCTGGGTCAGCATATGATGCAGGCCGTGGCCGAATTCGTGGAACAGGGTGGTGACCTCGTCATGGGTCAGCAGCGCAGGCTTGCCGTCTACCGGAGGGGTGAAGTTACAGGTGAGGAACGCCACGGGGAGCTGCAACCGGCCATTCTGGTCTTTCCACCGCACCCGGCAATCTGCCATCCACGCGCCGCCGCGCTTGCCCTGACGGGCGTACGGATCCAGATAGAACCAGGCAATCTCCTCGCCATCCCGGGAAATACGATAGGCCGTGGCGTCCTTGTGCCAGGTTTTCACCTCGGGGCGCTGTTCGATCTGCACTCCAAACAGCTTCTCTGTCACCTCAAACATACCCGAGATAACACGATCGGCCGGGAACCAGGGACGCAGGGTTTCCGGGGAGATGTCGTAGCGCTTCTGGCGCAGCTTCTCGCCGTAGTAGCCAAAATCCCAGGCTTTAAGGTCATCCATGCCGTGCTCTTCCTGAGCAAAGGCTTTCAGCTCCGCCACTTCCCTCTCTGCCATAGGCTTCGACTTCGCCGCCAGCTGGTTCAGGAATGTCAGCACCTCATCCACACTGGACGCCATCTTCGTCGCCAGGGAACGCTCAGCGTAGCTGTTGAATCCGAGCAATTGGGACTGGGCGTATCGCCGCCTGAGAATCTCCGCCATGATCGGCGTGTTGTCCCACTTGCCAGCATCCGGGCCCTGGTCTGATGCCCGGGTCACAAACGCCTCATGAACCTCACGGCGCAGCTCCCGGTTGTCGCAATAAGTCATCACCGGGTAGAAACTGGGGAAATCCAGCGTAATCACAAAACCGTCCAGGTCACGCTGCTTCGCCGCTTGCCGGGCCCCGTCCAATGCCGACTGGGGCAGGCCGGACAGATCCTTCTCATCGGTAATGTGCTTGAACCAGTTCTGGGTAGCGTCCAGTACGTTATCGCTGAAGCGGCTGGACAGCTCCGCCAGCTCCCGGGACAGACCGGCGAAGGTCTGCTTTTTCTCCGCGGCCAGATCCACCCCGCCAAGACGGAAATCCCGCAGGGTGTTGTTCACCATCTTCTGCTGGGCTTCGGTGAGATCGGTGAAATCCGACCGCGCCGCCAGCTTTTTAAAAACCGCGCACAACTGCTCGTTCTGACTCACCTCGGTGCCGTACTCAGTCAGCTTTTCGAGACACCGCTTATGGACTGCGCGAATTTCCTCGGTGTTCATCACCCCGTTGAGATGGGAAATCACCGACCAGACATTATTAAGCCGATCATCCAGCGCCTGCATGGGCTGCACCAGCGTATCCCAGGAGGGGTCGTCCTGACGAGCCAGTTCCTGAATCCGGGAACGGTTATCCGCAAGGACCTGATCGACCGCCGGCTCCATATGCTCAACCCGGATCTGGTCAAACGCCGGGAGCGACTGGTCGGAAAGTAGGGGATTGTTCATTGGACCTCTCTAGTACTGACAAGACGGAAATTGAAAGCGGTGCCGCCATCAGAAGCGGACCCGGCATGGGGGAAGATTCTTGCCAGTAAAAACATTTCCCCATACCGGCCCTGTCCTGAATCTCTACCAAAGCGGCAGGCACCATCGGACAGCATCAGTGATATTGCCTGAAATATCTGTGAAGATAACCTCAACGCAAATCCCCTGACTAATAGGTGTATGTAATGGCGAACATACGTTCTCACAAGGGCCACACGCCAAAATTCGGCCAACGCCCCTGGATAGATGAGTCTGCCGTAGTGATCGGCAATGTGGAAATGGGTGACGACTGCTCCGTCTGGCCCATGACCGTCATCCGCGGTGACATGCACCAGATCCGCATCGGCCATCGTTGCAGCATCCAAGACGGTTCAGTGATCCACATCACCCACGCCTCCGACTACAACCTCGGCGGCTGGCCAACAACGCTGGGAGACGACGTCACCGTGGGCCACAAAGCCCTGATCCACGGCGCAACCATCGGCAGCCGGGTTCTGGTAGGCATGGGGGCGATCATAATGGACGGTGCCGTAGTCGAAGACGACGTAATCATCGGCGCCGGCTGCCTGGTACCACCAGGCAAAACCCTTGAAAGCGGCCACCTCTACGTAGGCGCGCCCTGCAAAAAAGCAAGAAGCCTGACAGAACAGGAAAAAACCTTCTTCCAGTACACGGCCGCAAACTACGTAAAGCTAAAGAACGACTACCTGGCAGAACAGTAAAAGACCAGCAACCCACAAGCCGCTCAAAAAACCACCAAAACCCCTTGAAAAACCAAAAATCACCCATATATCAATAAATAGCAGAGGTTAAAAGGAAAAGTCATCCAGCAGTGGCGCCAAAGATGCAGCTTTTCCGAAGACTGAAGCTGAATAGCCCGTTATTCAGATTCACAGGAGGAGTTTCATGATGAACACCATAACCCGTTGGAATCCGGTCAGCGAATTCGAAGACCTGATCAACCGGTATAACCGCTACTTCGGCCTTCCGGCAACCCAAACCGAGCGGGAAGGTAAAGACCTGCTACGGCGCAGCGACTGGGCACCCGCCGTCGATATCCGGGAGAACAAGGAAGCGTTCCTGATCGACGCTGAATTGCCCGGCATGAAGAAAGAAGACGTCAAAGTCACCGTGCACGATGGTGTGCTCACCATCCAGGGTGAGCGCAAGCAGGAAAGCGAAAGCAATGACAGCAAACACCACCGCGTCGAGCGGGTGTATGGCAGTTTTATGCGCCGCTTCACCCTGCCGGATAACGTGGACGCCAACAGTATTAACGCCAGGTTTCAGGATGGCATCCTGTCGCTGACCCTCAAAAAGGCAGAGCCGGCGGAGCGCAAGGCGATCGAAATTAACGTCGCCTGATCAACAGCCGGTCTGCCTCATACGGCGGAGTGGGAGCTCAGGCTTCCACCTCCGCCGCTTTTTTTGCCCCTGCGTCCTGCAACGCCTGAGCATACTCAGCCATGCGCCGATGCCGGGCTACATGATCCAGCATGGTCTCACCACGCTCATCCGTTGCATTGATATCCCTGCCTGCTTCCACGAAAAAACGCAGAAACCGGGCAAAGTCGTCTGCCCGCATGGCCTCGTAGGCCTTCAGCAACACATAGCGATCAGAATTGATACGCGCATCAGGGGGGCTCAGGAACAGGTAACTCCGTACGCGTTCATCGCTCCACTCTTCACCGATAACTTTCGGCTTTTCCGGTCCACTCATCGGTCTCTCTCGTTATAAGAATGTTTGTAGACAAAGGGTATACAGTATAACGGGCTTGGAGAAAGTTACCTATATCGATAAGATCTTAGCGCCCGGCGCCGGGGAATATCAGGGCAGAATCTCAAGAGGCAGATCCCGGGCTGGTACAGAATCTGAGCACTCAGGGTCACGAATCGAAATCTCTACCCGTCGGTTACGGGCCCGGTTCTCCGCCGAATCATTAGGCACCAGGGGCCGCGTTTCCGCCCGGCCAGCTGCGATCACCCGCTCGGCCGGAATCTTGCGGTTCAGCACCAGCTCATGGACCACCGACACCGCCCGGGCCGCCGACAGATCCCAGTTGGACCGGAAACGGCTGCTGGCGATGGGCACATCATCGGTGTACCCGGCTACCACCACATCTCCCACACATTGCGCCACCACATCAACCACCCGGTCGATAATCGGCAACATGCCGGGCTTGATCCTGGCTTCGCCGGAATTGAACGTGGCCCTTTCAGAAAACCGGATGATAACCTGCTGCTGATCGTAGTTGACGGAAAGGGACTCGTCGGCCACCTCTGCCTCAAGCTCGCGAATCAGCCGGGACGAGAGTTCAACAATGTCCCTCGAAATAGTCGCAACCTGCGGTGACGACGCCCGATCATCAATAAGCACGGGCTCTTCCCGGGGAGTGTCGGTCGGTTCCGGCAGGGAGACCGTGTCAGATTCGATCAGGGTTAATGGTGAGCCGCCGATATCGTCCGCCACCACATTGGCCGTACCAAAGGCCACAGCCATGGACCGCGCCATGGCCCGGTATTTTTCCACATCCATTTCCGCGAATGACAGCAGCAGGATGAAGAAGGTCAGCATCAGGGTGGCGAGATCCGCGAACGTCACCATCCAGGCGGGCGCACCGGATGAACCCTTCCTTGGACGGAGCACCCTCGAACGCTGTGCCACCGCTTACACCTCCGGGCGGGGTTCGGCCGGCAGCGGCTGGCCCGGGTTCACGAACGACGACAGAAGCTCGGTAATTACCCTGGGGTTCTGGCCCTGCAGAATGTTCTGGATACTGGTGATAATCAGCAGTTGATTGCGGCGCTCGTCGTCGGCCTTCAGTTGCAGCTTGTCCGCCAGTGGAATCGCGATCAGTTGCGCAATAAAGGCCCCGTAAAGGGTCGTCAGCAGGGCGATGGCCATGGCCGGCCCGATGGACGAAGGGTCATCCAGTGTATTGAGCATCTGTACCAGCCCGATCAGTGTCCCAAGCATGCCAATGCCCGGGGCCGAATCGCCGATGCCCCGGAAAACCTGTTCCGCCCTTTCGAAACGCTCACCGGACTGATGCATCTCCTGGAGCAGGGTTTCTTCCACCATCTCGGGGGGATGGCCATCCACGCACAGGTTAATGGCTTTCTGCAGGAAGGGATTGCGGGTCTGATGGTTCTCCAGTCCCAGGATACCATCCTTGCGGACCACACGAGCCAGCTCGCTGACTTCCCGGATCAGATCATGGGGACGCTCAAGCCGGTCGGTGAAGGCTGCCCGCAAGGCCAGCTTCATGGAGGCTGTGACTGTCGACAGCCGGAAGCGCACCAGGGTGACGGCAAAGGTGCCACCCAGCACAATGGCCAGCCCCGGCAGATTAAGGAAGGTGATTACCGAGGCCTCGGCCAACATCGCAATAATCACAATGGCGATGCCCGCCACCAGGCCGACCAGGGTAAGAATATCCATTCAGCGCCTCAGATTGACAGTAAGCCAGAGCCAGACCGAATCCGATCATACCCCAGATTTATCAACCTGTGACGCGAACCCGGCCCTCAATCGGTAACGATGCGTAACCGTCTGTCAGTGTTCACGTAATTCGTGAATGACGGTGTCCGTAACCGGCTTGACGCCCCGCCAGATCCGGAACGACTCCGCCGCCTGTTCCACCAGCATACCAAGCCCATCCATTATCAGAACGGCACCCCGGGTTCTGGCCCAGGCATTGAACGCAGTATCTTCGGCGGCGTACATCATGTCGTAGATCACTGTCCCGGCCGTAATCAGACTACCGGGTATGGGTGGCAGGTCCCCCTGCAGGCTGGCACTGGTACCGTTGATGATCACATCAAACGGACCAGAAACCTCCTCAAATCCGCTCGCACTCAGCCAAATGTCCCCGGCATCTTCCTGAAACAGGGACACCAGCGCTTCGGCCTTCGATACCGTGCGGTTGGCGATGGTCAATGCGGCGGGGCCCTCCGCCAGCAGGGGCCCAAGCACGCCCCGTACCGCACCACCAGCGCCCAGCACCAGAATGCGCTGGCCCGCGAGCTTAACGTCTGCATTCACCGTCAGGTCGGTAACCAGCCCTACACCGTCGGTATTGTCTGCCACCAACCGGCCCTGCTCATCCTGGTAAAGAGTGTTGGCAGCGCCGGCTTTTTCAGCGCGATTACTGCGGGCATCCGCCAGCTGCCAGGCCTGCTCCTTGAAGGGCACGGTGACGTTAAGGCCTTTACCACCATTGGCGAAGAACGTTTCTACGGTTTGCGCAAATCCGTCCAGAGGTGCCTGAATCGCCGTGTACTCCACAGCCTCGCCGGTTTGTGCCGCAAACAGGCTGTGAATCCGGGGAGATTTGCTGTGGCTGACAGGATTGCCCACCACCGCATAGATATCATTCGCCATCTTCGCCCTCCAGCCAGTCACGTCCCGTCAGAAAGTGCTCCGTCAGTCGGGCCTCTTCGGAGCCCGGTTCCGGCTGCCGGTTATAGTCCCAACGTACCAGCGGCGGCAGCGACATCAGGATAGATTCGGTTCGGCCACCGGACTGGAGCCCGAACAGGGTGCCGCGGTCGTGGACCAGATTGAATTCAACGTAACGGCCACGGCGATAAAGCTGGAATTCCCGTTCCCGCTCGCCCCAGGGCATGTCCTTGCGCCGCTGCACAATGGGCTCGTAGGCGGCAATAAAACTGGAGCCCACGGACTGCATAAAGCCGAAATCATCCGTAAAGCTGCCGGTGTTATGGTCGTCAAAGAACAGTCCACCGACGCCCCGCGGTTCCTGACGATGACTCAGGTAGAAATACTCGTCACACCACTTTTTGTAACGGGGGTAGATATCCGCCCCGAAAGGCTGGCAGGCGTTACGGGCGGTTTCGTGCCAGTGAATACAGTCTTCC
Source organism: uncultured Marinobacter sp. (assembly GCA_964392405.1). GTDB lineage: Bacteria > Pseudomonadota > Gammaproteobacteria > Pseudomonadales > Oleiphilaceae > Marinobacter. The sequence continues at coordinate 1,190 of CAYMQO010000079.1, read as the reverse complement.
TCGAAACCATAGTAGGGAGTCAGGTCATAACCGCCACCGAACCACCACACTGGCTCGCCATCCGCAGGTCTGGCAATAAAAAACCGCACGTTTGCATGGGATGTAGGCACATAGGGATTCTGTGGGTGCAGGACCAGGGATACGCCCATGGCCTCCCATGGCGCTCCTGCCAGATGAGGGCGATGGGCTGTGGCAGATGGGGGCATCTGCTGGCCGGTCACCCGGGAGAAATTGACGCCGCCCTTCTCGAACACATTGCCGTCCGTAATCACCCGGCTGATGCCACCTCCGCCTTCTGGTCGGTCCCAGGCGTCGGTCTGGAACCGGGCCTTGCCATCCAGCGCCTCCAGACGCTCGCAGATGCTCTCCTGCAGCGTCAGCAGGTATTGGTGAACTGCCTGGGCATCAGGCATTGCAGAATCCGTCATCGGGCCTCCTATCGCAGTGTCTTGCCGGTCATGATGTCAATGATCGAACTGGGCTGCTGTGCTCCCCCCAGGGCTCCGGCTACCAGCAGATCGATACCGGAAGAAAAATAGCCGCGAACCTGGTCCGCCGTTCGCGCCGGGGGCCGGGTGGCGGGGTTGCAGGATGTGGACACCAGCGGCATACCCGCAAGCAGGCAAAGTTGCTGTACCAGCGGATGAGCGCTGACCCGTACCGCAACCGTGTCGTGATCGCCCCTTACCCAGGGCGGGATCTGCTGCTTCACATCCGGTATTACGCAGGTGACCGGCCCCGGCCAGCAGGCCTCAGCACGCGCCCGCAGGTTTGCCGGCAGGGGCTCCAGCAGAAACCCAACCTGCGCCACCGAAGCCGCCACCAGAATCAGCCCCTTGGACCTGGGCCGCTGCTTCAGGGTCAGTATGGTCCCGACGGCTGTTTCGCTCCAGGGGTCGCAACCCAGCCCCCAGACGGCTTCAGTAGGGTAGGCGATGACGCCGTGGCTTTTGATCACGTCCAGCAACTGCTGGCGCTCGGATTCGATGGCAAGGTTGACGGTTGCAGTCATGATGCTCCGCTGACGATAGCTGCTGCAACCGGATAGCCGAGGCGTATCAGACGAGGGCCGTCAAGACCCGCTGAAACCCACCGGGAACGGACTCTATCAGCCCGTCCATCTCCAGCAGCAACAGGGACTGCATCAGCTGGTCAGCGGGCAGTCCCGTGGCAGTACAAAGTTGATCGGT
>CAYMQO010000078.1:0-8226 GCA_964392405.1 uncultured Marinobacter sp. | reverse complement strand
GAGTGGGAATAATCCCGTGCCAGGCCCAGCCTGGTACCTGATGGTCTAGAATGCTCTGAAGCCCGCTTGGTTGCGGGCTTTTTTGTGTTTATGTCGGGTAAGAAGGGAATGCGTCCACATGTCACAGTTCAGTTTCAATAGGCTGAAAGCCCATTGGCGGCCGCTGGTGCTGATCGCCATGATCGTGGGCATGCTGGCGCTGGCCTTTGCCTGGGCCTCGGGATGGCTCGGCAGTCGTCTGACCTCGCAGGACATTATCAGTCAGATGGTTGCCAATAATTCCGCGCCGCTGCAACCCGGCTTTCGGCGAGCGCACGCCAAGGGCCAGTGCTTCAATGGCATCTTCCGCGCCAGCGGCGCAGCGGCAGACTTATCTACTGCGCGGCTGTTCAGTCAGCCGCAAACGGCGGTCATTGGCCGCTTCTCCATAGGCCACAGTGACCCCCATGCGCCGGACTCGGCCACCCGTACCACCAGCATCGCGCTGTTGGCCAAAACCGACGATGGTCAGCAATGGCGCATGGCGATGAACAGCATTCCCTATTTCGCCACGTCGCGCCCCGAAGGCTTCTGGGAAATGCTGCGTGCCTTCCGGCCGGACCCGGCCACCGGCAAGCCTGACCCCGCGCGGATTGCCGCCTTCAGGGCCGCCTGGCCCGAGTCGGAGAAGCTCTCCCGATGGCTCGCCGAGGCGCCCTGGGCCGACAGTTATGCCAACTCCCAGGTCAACAGTGTCCATGCCTTCGGTCTCGTGGCCGCCGACGGCACGGTGCGCTATATGCGCTGGACGATGCGCCCCCAGGCGCCATTCCGTGAACTGACGGCCGAACAGCGCGAGCATGCCGATCACAATTTTCTAAGCAAGAACCTGCAGGCCAGTCTGGAGCAGGGGCCGGTGCGTTTCGATATGGTGATGTCACTGGCGGAACCCGGCGATCCCATCGATAACCCATCGCAGCCGTGGCCGGAAGAGCGAACCACGGTGGTGGCCGGCACGCTTGAGGTCATTGCCCTGCACGACCAGGCGACAGGGCTGTGCCGCGACATTAATTTTGACCCGACCATAGTCCCCACGGGCATCGTCATCTCCGGCGATCCGGTACTGGCCGCGCGCAGTAGTACCTATTCGCAGTCGTTCAACGCACGTATGCGGGAGATTGGCCGCGGCCAGGCTACCGAGGCCATCGGTAAGGAGGCGTCACCGTGACAAACGATGCGCTTCCTCCGACAGGCACCCCTGACGCAAGGCAGAACCCTGGCGGCTGCTTTAATGCACGCCTGGGTACGTCGCGACGGGGTGTTTTCCAGCATGGTCAGGGGGCGCTCACCATGAGGGCTTTGCCTGGGCATCCGACGCTTGCCCGGAATAGTGCTCCAGTGACTATCCAGAGCTGTCCGCTTTGTTAGACAATGACGCCCAATAACGCGCCTTGCCTGGATTTATCTCCGAAATCGATTCCGGTGAACCGGGCGGATTGCTGCATGGCCTTTTAACCATGCGTTTCCAAGGCGCTGAAAAATAGAGAAGTTTCTCCGATTGAGGATAGAGTGCAAAACGATGAGTACCAGCGAAAAGATCTACTCCGGAAAGACCAAAGACCTGTACGCCCTGGCGAACGGTAACGTCCTTCTCATCTTCAAGGATGACGTCACGGGTGAGGACGGTGTCATTGACCCGGGCGCCAACACCGTCATCGGTCAGGTCGAGGGCAAGGGCGCGAAATCCCTGGCTATGACAGACTACTTCTTCAAACGTCTTCACGCCGCGGATGTTCCTACGCACCTTGTTCAGGTCGATCTGGAGCGGAGCGCCATGGAAGTTCGCCGTGCCGAACCTCTGGGCAAGAACATCAAGGGGGCAGGTGGCATCGAGTTTATCTGCCGCACCCGGCCTTGGGGCAGCTTCCTGCGTCGCTACAAGGACTATATTCGGGACGAAGGGCAGCAGCTGGACTACCTGGTTGAGCTCACGCTCAAGGATGATGAGCGTGGTGATCCCCTGATCAACGATGACACTATCATCGCCCTCGGGTTGCTGTCTCCGGCTTATCTGGAGCAGGCCAAGGATCTGACCCGCCAGGTCTGCCGCATCGTTGAAGCGGATCTGCGTGAAAAGGGGCTTAACCTGATCGACATGAAGATCGAAATCGGTCTTGTCGACGGCGAGGTTGTGGTTATCGACGAGGTTTCCGCCGATGCGATGCGGGTCATGGACCTGGACGGCAAGGTACTGGACCACGAAGTTCTGTATGAGAAGCTGATCCCCTAAGTCCGATCAGGCTATACGAACGACTGCTGGTCAGCTCGCTGGTACTCTCAACCATAAATACTATGCTTCAAACGCCATTCCGAATGGCGTTTACCTTATGGGCTGAGGCCGTGAGCAGCGGGTAGAACCGCGCTCCTGGCTGGGAGTAAATCTATGTCGAGAGAGCCAGACGACGAGAGCACTCCATCGTCATCGCAATCGGGCGGCCAGACGTCAGGCGGGCAGCAACCTCTGCCACTTGAGGCTCGCGGATTTCTCCGGGACTCTGGTATGATCTCAGCCTGTTGGCGGCCTCATGACTGGGGTCGTGCTCAGTAATTAAAGGGTGAACAGGTGGTCGCGAAGCTGCCGCAGAAAGATACGGATGAGCGCTGGATGCAGCGTGCTCTGGAGCTTGCCGGTTATGCCGCGAGTCAGGGCGAGGTACCTGTGGGCGCGGTCGTGGTACTCAACGGCAAGGAGATCGGCGCAGGGTACAATGCACCGATTTCGGCCTGCGATCCTACCGCCCATGCCGAGATCCGGGCGCTGCGGGATGCGGCGGCAAGAGTGGGTAACTATCGCTTAACAGGGGCCACTCTTTACGTCACGCTTGAACCCTGTACCATGTGTGTCGGAGCAACCGTCCACAGCCGTATTTCCCGTCTGGTTTACGGGGCTGCTGAGCCCAAAGGCGGGGCGGTGCAGTCGGTAAGAGCAACGCTTGAAGAGCCTCACTTTAACTGGAATGTCGAGGTGACGGGCGGCGTACTGGCGGAACAGAGCGGGCAGTTGCTCAGTGGATTCTTCGCGGCCCGCCGGGAGCAGAAGCGCCGGGCCCGTCAACTATCGGAAGCCTGATTGATTCAGGGAAGAAACGGAACATCAGCATGAAAGTACTGGTTACCGGCGGTGCCGGCTATATCGGAAGTCATGTCGTACGCCAACTGGCGCAGGCTGGTCATGACATTGTGGTATTCGATAACCTGTCCACCGGTTACGAATGGGCTGTTACCGCAGGTGAACTGGTGGTTGGCGACCTCGCCAGTGAAGAGGCTCTGGACGACCTGTTCAGCGCCTACAGCTTCGACGCGGTGCTCCATTTCGCGGCCAGCATCGTGGTGCCGGAATCCGTAACCCATCCCCTCAAGTATTACAGCAACAATACCCGTAACACGCTGAACCTGCTGAACGCGGTTGAGCGCTACGGCGTCCATTATATGGTGTTCTCGTCCACCGCCGCCGTTTATGGCATGCCGGAGCAGACGGTACTCACCGAAGACCTGCCGCTGGCGCCGATCAACCCCTACGGGGCCTCCAAGATGATGAGCGAGCGTATGCTCATGGATCAGGCGGCGGCTTCGTCGCTGGAGTACGTGATTCTCCGCTATTTCAATGTGGCCGGCGCCAACCCCGACGGTCTGCTGGGGCAGGCAACACCAGAAGCGACCCACCTGATCAAGGTCGCCTGCGAATGTGCTACCGGTCAGCGAAGCAGCATGAATATCTTCGGCACGGATTACGACACGCGCGACGGTACCTGTATCCGCGACTATATCCACGTGGAGGATCTGGCCAAGGCCCATGTCATGGCCCTTGATTTCATGGCCAGGGGCGGCAAGTCGCAGGTGCTCAACTGCGGCTATGGTCGCGGTTTCACCGTGCGGGAAGTGATCGACGTTGTGAAGGAGCGGTCAGGGGTGGATTTCCCGGTAGAGGAAACCGGGCGCAGGGCAGGGGATCCGGCGGCACTCATGGCCGACAATCAACGTATTACAGAAACGCTGGGCTGGAAGCCGGACCACGATGATCTGGGCACGATTGTCCAGACCGCGCTGGACTGGGAAAAGAAGTGGCAACGATTGAAAAAAGGACACTGAGGGTTTCAGTCGGCTGGTACGCCACCGACGTTGTTTTAATTGATCAGTGACCTTAACAAATATTAAATCAAGAAGTTGCAGTATCTTCTGAAGGTGATTTCCAACTTGATTCAACCGCAGGGAATGAAAGCATGAAGATTACCATTTTTGGTACAGGCTACGTCGGGCTGGTAACGGGCGCCTGTCTCGCAGACTCGGGCCATGACGTGCTGTGCATGGATGTGGATGAGGGTAAAATCGAACGGCTGAAGAACGGTCAGATCCCCATCTATGAGCCAGGCCTGGAGCCAGTTGTCCGTCACAACGCTGAAGCCGGTCGTTTGCAGTTTACTACCGATGTGGAAGAGGCGGTTGCCCACGGTGTGCTGCAGTTCATTGCGGTAGGAACACCGCCAGACGAAGATGGCTCGGCAGACCTGCAGTACGTGCTGGCGGTGGCCAAGACCATCGGCCAGCGTATGGATGACTACAAGGTGGTGGTCGACAAGTCCACCGTTCCGGTCGGCACCGCTGACAAGGTGCGGAATGCCCTGCGTCAGGAGATCGAGCGCCGCGGCCTGGAGCTGGAGTTTGATGTCGTTTCCAACCCGGAGTTCCTCAAGGAAGGCGCTGCGGTCAATGACTTCATGAAGCCGGACCGGATCATTATCGGTACTGACAGCGATCGCGCCGAGCAGGTGCTGCGGGAAGTCTACTATCCGTTCAACCGGAACCACGACCGGATGATCGTAATGGACATCCGTTCTGCCGAACTGACCAAGTACGCCGCCAACGCGATGCTGGCTACCAAGATCAGTTTCATGAACGAAATCGCTAACCTGGCTGAACGTCTTGATGCGGATATTGAAGCTGTCCGCCGGGGCATTGGTTCCGATCCCCGTATTGGATACCACTTTATCTACCCGGGCTGCGGCTATGGCGGCTCCTGCTTCCCGAAAGACGTACAGGCCCTGGCCCGTACCGCCAGCGGTATCGGCTATGAGCCCACGCTGCTGAATGCGGTAGAAAAAGTGAACTACGCCCAGAAGCACGTCCTGTTCGACAAGGTCAGCCACTACTTCAAGGGTGACCTGACCAACAAGACCATTGCCATCTGGGGGCTGGCGTTCAAGCCCAACACCGACGATATGCGTGAAGCACCGTCCCGCACACTCATGGAGTCGCTGTGGGAAGCCGGCGCGAAGGTCCAGGGCTTTGACCCTGAGTCCATGGAAGAGACCCAGCGTATCTACGGCAGCCGGGACGATCTCCAGCTCTGCGGCACCAAGGAGCAGGCCCTTCGGGGTGCTGATGCACTGGTGATCTGTACGGAATGGAAAGAGTTCCGCTCCCCGGACTTTGACCTGATTGCCCAGTCCCTTAAAGAGCCGGTAGTGATCGATGGCCGTAACATGTACGACCCTGAACTGCTTGGCCGTCACGGACTGGTCTATTACGCCATCGGCCGTGGCCGCAACCAGTTCCACGAGAACTGACCGGCTGATGTCGTTCAGGCTCCATCCGCGGCTTGAGGCTGACACCATCAGCCTCGGCCGCAGTGCGCTGTGCGAGGTCCGGTTGATGAATGACCGGACCTGGCCCTGGGTGCTGCTGGTGCCCAGACGCACGGATATTCGTGAGATCTATGAACTGCCGACCGCGGATCAGCAACAGTTGCTGTGGGAAAGCTCAACCCTCGGGGAGGGCATGATGGAAGCCTTCCAGGGTGACAAGTTGAACGTGGCAGCGCTGGGAAATATGGTGCCCCAGCTTCACTTACATCATATTGTTCGTGTGGAAGGGGATGTCGCATGGCCGGGCCCGGTGTGGGGTGTTCAGGCGGCGGTACCTTATGGTCAGGATGAGTTAACGGCCGTCCGTCGCAAACTGGAAGGGGTTATCCATTCTCTGACGGGCGAATAAAAAGCCTAAAGCCCGGTGGCCTGCTGGCGACGGGCCATTACCTGTGAGCCCAGCAGAACCATGCGGAGCTCCATTTTCAGCCGCTCCCGTAACTGTTCCGTTTCCTGCCGGGAGCCATCCAGCGCTTCTGCGCCCTGATTGAATACCAGCGTGACCATGGCTTCCGCTACCGTCCTCGGGCTGTATAGCGGCTTGCCCCGTTCTATTCCAAAGCGGTCCAGATCGTCTGCCAGTTCCGTAACGAAGTGATCAATCTCGGCCTTGACCGCTGTCCGGAACTGTTTGGACACGCCGGTGCGTTCCCGCAACATCAGTCGAAACAGGTTGGCGTTGTTGTCCAGATATTCCAGAAACGTGTCCACTGAGGTGCTGATGGCGCTGCCGTTGCGGGCGATGCGTTTGCGTGCCTGGCGCATCAGCTGGCGCAGCGCCACGCCTCCCTCATCCACCAGTGCCAGCCCCAGTTCATCCAGATCCGCAAAGTGACGATAGAACGACGTGGGTGCGATCCCCGCCTCACGGGCGACTTCCCTCAGGCTGAGGCTGCCAAAGCCCCGGTCGGCACAGAGCTGTGACAGGGCGGCATCCATAAGAGCGCGGCGGGTACGGAGTTTTTGCTCGGCGCGGGCTGACACCAGAAAATCCTTGTAAATGATTTGAGCCCTACATTGTAGTCACCGGAGTTTGCGGTGGATAGAGGCGGAATGCCTGTTGCGCCTCTGGCCGCGAGCTGGCCCTGATTTTGTGGCGGATTATGTTTATAATGACCCGTTTTTCCGGAAGGCCCGATCGCGGGCCCGGGGTCTGCAGCAATGCCTGCGCAGGCCGACGCAGAATTCACACTTGTCACGACAGCTATGGGAACGGGTATGCGCAGTCATTATTGCGGTGGAATCAACGAATCAAACATCGATCAGGACGTTACACTCTGCGGCTGGGTCCACCGCCGGCGAGACCATGGGGGCGTGATCTTCCTCGACCTTCGCGATCGCGATGGCATGGCTCAGGTCGTGTTTGACCCGGACACCGAAGAGAGCTTTGCCAAGGCGGAAAAGGTACGCAGTGAGTTCGTTATCCAGATCACCGGTCGTGTACGTCGCCGTCCCGCCGGCACCGAGAACGCCAATATGCCCACCGGCCAGGTGGAAGTTCTGGGCAAGGAGCTGACCATACTCAACGCAGCGGCCACGCCGCCGTTCCCGCTGGATGAGCATGTGGACGTGGGTGAGGACGTGCGCCTGCGCTACCGCTTCGTGGATCTGCGTCGTCCCGAGATGCTGAACCGTCTGCGCTTTCGCTCCCGGGTGACCAGTTACCTGCGTAATTTCCTGGATGGCAATGGCTTTATGGATGTGGAAACCCCCATTCTGACCCGTGCCACGCCGGAGGGCGCCCGTGACTACCTGGTGCCCAGCCGTACCCACGAAGGCTCTTTCTTCGCGCTGCCCCAGTCCCCGCAGCTGTTCAAACAGCTACTGATGGTTTCCGGGGTTGATCGCTACTATCAGATCGCCAAGTGCTTCCGGGATGAGGACCTGCGGGCCGACCGTCAGCCGGAGTTCACCCAGGTGGATATCGAGGCTTCCTTCGTGAACGAGGAAGACCTGATGCAGCTCACCGAATCCATGGTCCGGGAGCTGTTCAAAGACGTCCTGGACGTCGAGCTGCCGGCATTCCCGCGTATGCCCTACGCCGAAGCCATGCACCGCTACGGTTCCGATAAACCGGACCTGCGTATCCCGCTGGAGCTGGTGGATGTGGGCGAACTGGTCGCCGGCGTGGACTTCAAGGTGTTCTCCGGCCCCGCTAAAGATCCCAAAGGCCGGGTTGCCGCCCTGCGGGTTCCCGGTGGAGGTGCGCTGACCCGCAAACAGATCGATGATTACACCAAGTACGTGGGCATCTACGGGGCGAAAGGGCTGGCCTATATCAAAGTCAACGAACTGGCAAAAGGCGCCGAGGGCCTGCAGTCGCCCATCGTCAAGTTCCTGGGCGATGACACTGCCCTGGCGATCATGGAGCACACCAGCGCCCAGGATGGCGATATCGTTTTCTTTGGCGCGGACAAGGCCACGGTCGTGAACGAAGCCCTCGGTGCCCTGCGTATCCGGCTGGGTCATGACCTGGAAATGCTTACCAGCGAGTGGGCGCCCTTGTGGGTGGTCGATTTCCCCATGTTTGAGGAAACCTATGACG
>CAYMQO010000077.1:0-8227 GCA_964392405.1 uncultured Marinobacter sp. | reverse complement strand
CCCATTCGTTACAGTAAAGGAACCGCTGCATGGGCACTCATTCTGCTGCACACCGGATATTGACAGGGCTGGCCACATTGCTGGCCCTGCTGGCTTTTACCACCGTACAGGCCACAGACCAGGATCGGCTGGCACCCATTAAAAGCCCGGCTGACAGCAACCAGTACCGCTATCTGAGCCTTGAAAATGATCTGAAAGTGCTGCTGATTTCCGATCCCGATGCGGACAAGGCCGCCGCTTCCCTGAACATCGCAGTCGGCAGCGGCAACGACCCGGCCGGTCGGGAAGGTATGGCCCACTTCCTGGAGCACATGCTGTTTCTGGGCACCGAGAAATACCCAGACCCCGGCGAGTATCAGCAGTTTATCCGCAGTCACGGAGGCAGCCACAACGCGTTCACGGCGTTTCAGGACACCAACTACTTTTTTGATATTCAGGCCAGTTACCTGGAACCCGCCCTCGACCGTTTCGCTCAGCAGTTTGCGGCTCCGCTGTTTACCCCAGAACTGGTCGACCGGGAACGCAACGCGGTCCATTCCGAGTACAGTGCCTCCCTCAAGGACGACGGCCGCCGCTATTTCTCCGTCCGCAAGGCCATCAGTAATCCGGACCATTCCTTCAGCCAGTTCTCGGTGGGCAACCTGGTTACCCTGGATAATACGGAAGAACGCCCCCTACGCGACGACCTGATTGAGTTCTGGGAGAAGCAGTACTCCGCCAATCTGATGACGCTGGCTGTCTATGGGCCGCAGTCCCTCGACGAGCTGGAAGCCATGGTCAGGCCCCGCTTCCAGGTTATCGAGAACCGGGAACTGCCGGTTCTTGAGCACACCATGCCCCTGTTTGACCATGACGCCTTCCCTGCCCGGCTTCAGGTGCAGACCATCAAGGACGTCAAACAGTTACAACTGATTTTTCCCATTGGCTCCCAGCAGGAGCTCTACCCCACCAAACCGCTGTATTACGTGGCAAGCCTGCTGGGACACGAAGGTCCAGGCAGCCTGTTTGATGTTCTCAAGCGCCGGGGCTGGGTAGAGAGCCTGTACGCGGGTAGCGGTATGGACACCGGTGTTCACTCCACGCTGGAGCTGGGCATGGCACTGACCCAGGACGGCCTGCGTCATCAGGACGAGATCATCGCGCTGACCTTTGATTATATTGGCCTGGTGCGGGAACAGGGCATCAACCAGGACCGTTTTGAAGAAGCCCGGCAACTGGCGGAAATCGATTTTCGCTTCCAGCAACGCCCTGAACCGCTGCAACTGGTCATGCAGCTCTCCATGGAGATGCAGGAAGTAGCGCCAGAGGATGTACTCCGGGCCCGCTATATAATGACCGACTATGCCCCGGACCAGTACCGGGAGCTGCTGCAGGCCCTGACCCCGGATAATGTGCTCATCACCGTCCGTACACCCGACCCATTGCCCGACACCGCTGAGAAAACTACCTGGTACGACACGTCCTACGTACTGGAAACAAACATCTCGGTGCCCACGGAGACTGACCGGGTCGCCGAGCTTGCCGGACAACTGGCCCTGCCAGGCACCAACCCCTTTGTACCGGAAGATCTCAGCCTCGTAGACGGCGAATCAATGCCCCGCCCTGATCGTCTGGCGACCCTGGACAATCTGGAACTCTGGTTTGCCAAAGACACCCGCTTCGGACGCCCTGAAGCCAATATCTTTCTGAGCCTGCGGTCGCCGTTGACAACGGAATCCCCCCGGGGGCAGGTTCTGACCCACCTGCTTGCCGAGGCAGTTTCCGTCGAGCTCAATCCCTGGGCCTACCCAGCCCGGACCGCGGGCCTGGACTATCAGATCTATCCCCATTTGCGGGGGCTGACGGTGCGAACCGGCGGTTATCATGACCGGTTGCCGGTGCTGTTAAATCGCATCGTAACCATTCTGGGCGACCCGGTGATTACCGAGCAGCGGTTCCAGATCGCTCGCCAACGGCTTATGGATAACCTGCGAAACCGGCTGAAAGACCGCCCGGTGTCCCAGGCTGCTACCCTGGTACAGGATGCTCTGATTGAAGGTGCCTGGACCGTCAGGGAAAAGCTCGCCGCAGCAGAAACGCTGACGGTGGATGACCTGCGCACATTTGCGGCCTCATTTACCGACCAGGCCGATGCCGTCATGCTTATCCATGGCAACGCAACGCGGGCCTTTGCGCTGAACACCGCCGCCCAGACGAAAGCAATCCTGCTGAATGATTCCCGGATGGCTACGGTGCCGCGAAGTCAGGTACGGGCTCTGCCGGAGGGGCAGACCAGGATCCAGCTGGCAGTACCCCATCCGGATACCGGTTACCTGCGCTATCATCAGGGCCGGGATACCGAATTCCCGGAGCGCGCCCGCTACCGTCTGCTGACCCAGATAGTCAGCGGTACGTTCTATGAAGAAATCCGGACCCAGCGGCAGATGGGTTATATCGTGTATGCGACGCCCTTCGAAATGCTGGAAACACCCGCCATCGGGCTGGTAGTGCAATCCCCTGAAGCCGGTGCAGAAGCCATTGATAAGGCCGTCTCCGAGTTTGCCGCAGAGTTCCGCCCACGGCTGGCCGACATGGATGAGAGTGCGCTGGAGCGGGAGCGGCAGGCGGTCATCAGCAAGCTGACCGAGCAGGAGCGCACCCTTTCAGCCGTATCGGAACGTTACTGGCAGGAAATTGACAGGCAGGCGCTGGGCTTCGATACCCGCCAGCAACTCGCCGGAGCTGTTGCCACGGTCAGCAAAGACCAATTGCTGACCGTGTTTGACCGGGTATTTGATACTCAGGAGGCCAGCCTGTTGGTGATAACCGGTCCCGACCGGGAAGCCTCCCATGAGACCCTGGAACATCTGCGGGCTCAGCCGCCGCTTTCCGACTGAGCCATAAAACGGATGAACCGGTACCAGTCCGCCGGTTCATCCACATCCCACCGGGGCGGCAAAAGCGCCACCGACAACCCTGAGCGCTCTGTGGCGCAGATACTCTGCGTTAGCGCACCAGACGTACCCCAGGCCACACCCGACAACATGTCTGGCGCTGTCCGGCGGGCACCGATCAGCACGTAACCGCCATCATCCGACGGACCAAACACCACGTCGGCCTGGTCCAGCAACACCCGCGCCTGCTCAATATAAGATGCATCAACGGACGGGCAGTCGCTGCCAATGATCATCGCCCGGTCCGCATGGCCCAGTGCTGTCGAAAGCGCATGGATCATGCGTTCGCCAAGATTGGCACCCTGCTGAAGACCTGTCTGAATATCATGACGTGCCAGCGCATCGAGAATGGGACGGGACTCTGCCGGCGGCGTAACCAGCGGCTCATCCCAGACCAGTTGCAAGGGGTGACCACTGGCCTGCAACCGGGCCATGACCGTCAGCGTCAGACGGATATGGGCCTGCAGCGCGCCATTAACGCCCAGCTCCGGCTCCAGCCGGGTCTTGACGCGGCCAGGCCGTGGCCACCTGGCAAACTGGATCAGCTGGAGCTGGCGATTCATCGAGACCGGACCTCAGTCGAGACATCGGCACGGCCGCGCCGCACTTCCGTACGATACGCCTGTGCGAGTATGGCCGGGTCCGCGCCGCGCCAGTAACGCCACCGCAGCCGCCACATTAACCAGATCGTGCGCCAGATGCCGTGCTCTTCCCACCGCCGACTGTCCGTACGCACCGGTGGCGACGCACAATATGGCGGAGAGATCCGCCGCAAACGCCGGCACAGCTCCACATCCTCCATCAGCGGAATTTCCCGGAACCCGCCGAGCGACTCAAACACCTCGCGTCGCACAAAAATACCCTGGTCACCGGTCGCAATGCCGGTGAGTCTGGAGCGCAGGTTCATCAGGAAAGCGATAAGCCGGAACATGGGCTGACGACCACTCAACCGGACATCGAAACGGCCCCAGGCCCGGTCACTGCGGAGAAAGTTCTGCAGCACCTGCCCGGCTGCGGAGGGCAACAGGGTGTCACCGTGGAGGAACAGCAGCAGCTCACCGGAGGCTGAACGGGCGCCAAGATTCATCTGAACGGCCCGGCCAGGATCAGATACTACTAGCTGATCACAGAGCGGCTCCGCCAGCGCCAGAGTGCCATCAGTGCTGTGTCCATCCACCACAATCACCTCGGCTCCGCCCTGTCGCAAATCAGCAAGCCGCTGCAGCGTAGGTACAATCGCAGCGGCTTCATTAAGCACAGGAACAATAATGCTGACCGATGTCAGACCCGCCACGAAACACCCCGAACCCGAACCGAACGACCAGACCCCGCAGCGAACCAAAAACCGCCTTGAGACCTGAACCTCAGCCCGTTATCATACCGACCTTTCCACGGTAACGCCCCCGTAGCTCATCTGGATAGAGCGTCCCCCTCCTAAGGGGAAGGTAGCAGGTTCAAGTCCTGCCGGGGGTACCAATCACCCTTCCATCAAGATCCACCAACCTCCACAACCTACCGTTTTTAAACACTTTTTTCTTATCCTCAGTCCATAAACATCCATTGATATCCATGCTCAGCCACAACCTTTGGGGGTACATCTGGGGGTGCAAACTGAAATGCACCCCGTTATAGTAAGTTTTATACCCCCAACCGCTGCAGGACACCGCCAATGGCGACGGACAAGCTGACTGACAGACAGATCAAATCTGCCAGCTTCGAAAAGTATGGCAAGCGCACCAAGCTCTCTGACGGCGCAGGCATGTACCTGGATATCCAGCCGTCGGGCAAGTATTGGCGCATGAAGTACCGGTTCGGCGGCAAAGAAAAAACGTTGGCTCTGGGGGTATACCCGGACGTTCCACTGAAGCTCGCTCGGCAGAGGCGCTCTGAGGCACGAGCATTAATCGCTGACCGCGTAGACCCCAATGAGGTCAAAAAACAGGAAAAAGCCGCCGAGCAGGAGAAAAGCGACACCTTCAAGGTTGTTGCGGAAGAATGGCTGAAGCTGAAAAAAGGAGAGCTCTCCGAAGGCACCTTGAGGTTCTCCGCTTGAGCTCGGAAGACCAAGCATCAGGAAGCTCCTTCTTAAGGAAGTCCCATAAATCGACGGTATTGAGATCTTTTGATCCGGCTTCTGGAGCAGCAAAACACAGTCCTGAATCTTCAATGGTGCGTTCCGCCTCTCGAACGGCGAACCGGTCTATCGTCGAGGGGAGCGCTTTTTCAAGCCCGTTTAGTACTCGCAAACAGAATTCTGGATTTAAATACTGCGGCGCTTCTGCATCTCGGTGAGACTCAACGGCCGCTGAGAGCGCGCGCCAAGGTGAGAAGCCACTGAACCGAGCGATCTGCTCCAGATGGTAGGTATAGCCAGGTCTAGTCGCCCTCGACTCTTCTTTGGCTGCACGTGTCAGGTGTTTAAGAAATGCGGTAGGTGTAGGTGCTGGGTACATCGTCCCCTCCAACTCAAATCGTATTGGCTGCCATTCCCGCTTAGCCTCCGCCCGAAAAGGTGAAGGAACAAACTGTTTTGCAAGGGGCTGCAAGGAGCTTTACGTATCGCGGGAAGCGCAACGGCGTGCCCAAACACCTGCGCTAAAGGTATTAGAATGAGCCGACTGGGTCAACTTCGCATTGAGCCGGCTTCGGGATAGAGTTATCGTGATTCGGATCTCCAGAGGCAGGAGCTACCTGCTCTATGCGACTAAAACTTCACAAGCACATAACCACCCCTTAAATACCTACCAATTAGCTAGCAAATGAACAAACCCTCTGCAGCCGGCGGCGATCTGAGGTACAAAAAGCATCTCCATAAATTTAAACATTAATTAACAATAACTTGTAACCCAGTTTGAGACCTGCCGGCGGTACATTTAACCCTCCATCGCCCCCGCAACGACAGTGATCAGCTAATGAGCCGGCGTAACTCTCCACCTTGAATCAGGAATTGGATCAACAGCGTGCCGTGGTTAACAGTCAGACATTCAACACCAACTGAGCCAGAGCTCCAGTCGCATAGGCCAGCCCCGCAGCGGCCGTGCCCATTACAAAGGTGCGCAAAGCCGCGCCCCACGCCGGCTGCCCGTAAACCAAGCTTTTGAACATCCCTATTCCAAGAAATACGCCCCCCGCGAGTGTCAGGCTTAGCAAAAATTGACTGGTAGCCCCCAAGCCGGGCATTGCGTATGGCAACAGGGGGACAGTTCCCACTGATATAAAGGCCCCAAACGTCGTAAGGGCCGACCTCAAGGGACTTATGCCCTCAGCTGACAGCCCATATTCCTCACGAATCATGGTTTTCAACCAGACATCGGGGTTGCTGCAAAGCGTATCCACCACCTGCTCAAGGAGTTTCCCTTCAAATCCCTTGGCGCGGAAGAGTTGGCGGATCTCTTCTCGTTCGCCCTCAGGTACCCAGGCTATATGCTGACGCTCTGTCCTTTCGGCACTGGCAATCTGCGCCAACTGCGCCTGCCCAGCCTCATAGTTACTGACCGCCATGCTAAACCCATCTGCAAGCAGATTAGCGAAGCCGAGCACCAGGGCTATTTGTGGTGAAAAGCCGGCCCCAAAAGCGCCTGAAACCACGGCGAATGTGGTTACACAGCCGTCAATGCCACCAAGTACAGCATCCGGAAACGTTGATGCTTTGGTTGGTTTACCCAGACGATCGCGCACGGCGTCAGGTTCGTGTTCCCTTTTCAACTGTTCGCGATTCGGTTCAGTCATGGGTATATCCTTCTAGGCAGATTCGTATCAGCAAGAAGTATAGGTGGGTTCCACCACACAAACGGCTGGTCATCTGGCCAGGTGCATCCCGCCTCCCGTGACTGGTGAATCAACCTGGTACGGCCGATTATGACGGAAAGCATATTTGCGCTTGATTCGTATCAAAGTATTCAAGCCTGGGTGGGTTATCCTTGACTTGTGACTGGCTGGTAGCAAACCAGCCACTGGTCGCCAGATAGAAACAGCCTCAACCGGGAAACCATCATGAGGGTTCGGCAACTAATCGCGGCACTTCTGAGCATCCTGCTGTTGGCAGGCAGCCCTGCCGTCGGTGCTGTGCCAGAGCCGAACGGTCATAGCGGCGTAGCAATGACTCAGATCACCGATTGCGGAGATCTGGGTCACGAGACTTCCGGGACTGCAGGCGAGGCCGCCGGTGCCTGCAACGAACCGCAGCAATCTCACTGTCTTCTCAGCGCTCCTCATTGCTCTTTCACTTTTCTATACGGTGTCGTGGGCGGTTTTCCGGCTACACTACCCAAGATTCGCGACCTGTTCGCGCCCTCAGCGGTGCGAACGGCTTACCAGAGCCCCATTCCTGAGGTTCTCACACCTCCCCCAGATCTCCTTTCCTGAACACTGCCCAGAGATGGTATCGGGCAGACATTGCCGGGTAATTCAAAACTGTTCAGTTATCCAGAGGCGTGCCTCAAAAGCCTACGGCTTCATGAATGCACCGCCCAGAGGAGATTCCAATGAAAAGTACGAAACTCAAAATCGTTGGCGTTGGCGTGGTATTCGCTGCTGCAATCGGTAGTGTCGCCGTTTATGCCCACCAGTCCGAACACGGTGGCATGGGCATGATGGGTGACCATATGGGCAAGATGGAAGGTATGGAGGGGATGATGAAGATGATGTCTTCCATGTCCGGCGAGGAGCATGCCGCGATGCATGAAGCCTGTCTAAAAATGATGGATGGTGGCGAACAAACCGGCCACTCCGACCACCATGCTGGTTCAACCACCAAGTAAACCGGGCCACCGGCGCCTGTCATACAGGGTGCCGGTCGTCACCCTCTTTCTAGAAGGAAATGTCCATGAAAACTCAAGTTACCCTGGGCCTGATGGCCCTTGTTATTGGCACCACCGCGATCGGTTTCAAACTGCAGGCCGCCGAGTCCACCGGTGAGCGGGCCGCCACCGCTCAGGTGGAGCGCGTCATCACCGTTCACAAGAGCGCCAGCTGTTCGTGTTGCACAGGCTGGATCGAGCACCTTGAGGAAAACGGCTTTGAGGTAACGGTGAAGGACACCGACAACATCAATCAGGTCAAGATCGAGCATCAGGTACCCCGGGAGCTGTCTTCCTGCCATACCGCCATTATCGACGGTGCAGTGGTAGAGGGCCATGTACCGGCGACTGACATTGTTGCGTATGTGGACTCACAGTCCCGCCCCTTCGGTGAGCGGACCATCGGTATTGCGGTCCCCGGTATGCCCCACGGGGTTCCGGGCATGGAAACCGGGCGGCAGGATGACTATGACGTGATGGCGTTCGCCGCCGGCG
>CAYMQO010000076.1:4427-8243 GCA_964392405.1 uncultured Marinobacter sp. | reverse complement strand
CGCGGTAGTAACGTACTTCAGGATTTCAACCACCTGCTCAGGGGTCTGGGCCCAGGCCATGGCGGAGGCATCCACTTCCTTCAGCGGGTGGATGATGTCTTCATCATGCAGGGTGATGTACGGAGTGCCGAAGGCGGCACAGTAACCCGCATCAAAGGCGGCGTTCCACTGTTTGTACTTGTCACCAAAGCGGATGATCGCCAGATCACACTGCTCCAGCAGCGTCTTGGTGCGAATGCCGTTCACTTTGGACGACTGGTGGTCGCGCCAGAAGGGAACATCCGGTTTGCCCAGCAGGTCGCCGGCGGCATCGCTGGCCTCATGGTTGGTTACCGGTGCCGTGAATTCGACGGGCAGTCCGGCTGCTTCGGCCCCGGCCTGAATCTGCTCACGCCAGTCGGTATGAATTTCGCCGGAAAGGTAGACGGTCCAGATCATGGAGACTCCTGAAAGACATAAGTTTTGAAGAGTTAAACTTATAGGACCCTACCATAATCCGGCCAAAGACTGAATGTCGTGTCGGAGTACGCCAGTTAAAACGTGCTCACAAATCCGGCGATACCCGCCATGATGATTTCCGCTGCCATGGCCGAAAGAATCAGCCCGCTGATCTTTGACAGAATGTTCAGGCCGGTTTTGCCCAGCAGTTTCTCAAGATGCCCCGACAGATAAAGCAGCACTGCCAGAATGAACAACCCGGAGACCAGCCCGAGCAGACCACCGATTACCTCGGGTACGGCTTTCAGTTCCGCGCCATACACCAGAATGGCACCAATGGTGGCCGGGCCGATCATTACCGGGATGGCCAGCGGGACCACTGCCACGTCGTCCCGATCCTCATCGGGCAAGCCGGTGGCGTGATTGCGTATGCCGTTGGTGACCAGACTGATGGCTGTCAGAAACAGCAGGCAGCCGGCGCCGATGCGGAAGGAATTCAGGGTGATACCAATGGCGCTGAACAGTACCGGGCCAGCAAAAAACAGGATCAGGCCCAGGATCAGGGCGGACAGGCAGGCCCGCTTGATGATGGAGGTCTTCTCCGTTTTCGGCAGCCCCCGGGTGAGGGCAAGGAACATGGAGACGACAAAAAACGGCGCCAGCAGAAACAGAAAGCGGATGGTTGAGCTGAGATAGGTGGAAAAGAATAGCTCGAACATCAGACGGGTCTCTCACTCCTGTTTAAAGCAAAAAGTATAGCAGGCTACTTGCTGCCAATTCCGGTGGTAAATGGCGCTGTAGGGGTTATTGCTATCAGGAGGATGTTGCGGAAGCGTTACCGTCAGCAACACCCCTGGGCATGGGTACGGTGCGGATGCGGATGTCCTGCTGGGGGTAGGGGATTTCAATATCCGCCTCCCGCAGGGCTTTCGCAATGGCGGCATGGAGTTCATGGGAAAGCGGCATGAAGTCCATCAGGTCGCGGACGAAGGCCCGTACCTCGAAGTTGACGCTGCTCTCCGCCAGGCCGACGCAGAAGACCGCCGGTGCCGGGTCGTCCACCACACGCTCGTTGTTTTCCGCGACTTCCTGCAGCAGATCACGGACCTTATCCACATCGGCGCCGTAGGCGGTCCGTACCCGGATAATGACGCGGGTGATGGGATCGGTCAGGGTCCAGTTGGTGAGGTCTTCCGTGACAAAGGTTTTGTTGGGGATGATCTGTTCTTTCCGGTCCCAGTCCACCAGGGTGGTTGCGCGGATGCGGATGCGGGCAACGGTGCCGGTAATGCCGTTGATGGTCACCGTATCACCGACGCGAATGGGGCGCTCGAACAGCAGAATAATGCCCGAGACAAAGTTGGCGACGATCTCCTGTAACCCGAAGCCCAGCCCGACACCGAGGGCCGCCAGCAACCATTGCATTCGCACCCACTGCACGCCGAGAACCGCCAGCGCTGCCAGTATGCCGATAAGAACAATGGTGTACGACACCAGCGTGGTAATGGCATAGCCAGAGCCCGGCTCCAGATCCATGCGGCTGAGCACCATCACTTCCAGGGTGCCGGGCAGGTTGCGGGCTGCCAGGATGGTGCCAAGGGCGAACAGTAGCGCAAGCATCATGTCGCCCATGGTAATAGGCACGGCTTCCTCGCCTTCGCCACCACCGATGGTCCAGAGCGTGATGTTATCAAACACCCGCAGGGCCGGAATGATATCCGCCCAGAAAATCCACAACACCGAAACCGCTAGTACGCAGGCCACGATACGCACCAGTGAACGGCTTTGCTGGCTGATATCCTGCAGATCCATCTCCGGCATATCCAGACTGATGGGCATGCCCTCACCGGAGTTCTCGGCGTTTTCCCGGGATTCCGCCAGCTTCCGCTCCGCCGCTCGCTGTTCCCGCAGGCGCTTGAGGGTCATGCGCCGTTCCCGCACCGCCAGCGCCCGCAGCGCCAGGTAGTAGAACAGCATAACCGTGGCCAGCCAGCAGCCACTGATGAACATCAGCCCTTCAAGCTGAACGGCGGTGTAGTGGTAACCCCATAAGGACGCTATCGCCATCAGCAGGGGCAGAGCCACCGTAGCCACCCGGGCCGCCTGGAGAAAGCGGCGGGTCGGGTCCGACGCCAGCATGGCCGTCATAACCCGGTACGCAAACCAGGCCAGGGCAACCGAGGCAACCAGAAACAACAAGCGCCCGAGGCTGTTGCTGTGGACGTCTCCGTCAGGCGTTTCCATGGTAGGCAGAATGACCACAATCGGAATCAGGATGATCAGCAACAGGGGCATCTGGTGGCGGATGGCCGTCAGGGTCTGACTGTTCCAGTGGAAGTGACGCTCCGCGAGCCCGCCCGGCCGGGCGACAGAGCTCAAGGTGCGTAGCAACAGGGTGACCAGTGCGGCACCATTGAATCCGGTGGACAGGGCTGAATAGAACCCATCGCCTTCCTTCAGTAACAGGGCACAGGCTGAGAGCGCGAGTACCCAGGGCAGCGATAGCAGGAAACTCAGACCCATGGCGTTCAGGGTCAGTGAGATCCGGTCTTTGCCCACATTCCCGACGTCTTCTCCCGCCGCCAGGATGCCCTGGCGTATGGATTTGCGCCGGGCCACGAGCACGGCCAGTACCAGCAGAATCACAATGATCCGACCGCGCCGTTCGTCGTAGGATTCCTCGACCGTGGCGGTCAGCTCCGCCCACTGGAACCCGGAGACCAGCCAGCGAAGGCCGTCGTAGACTTCGCCAATTGTGCTTAAGGAGACTCTTTCGGCACTGGGCAGCCAGAACAATCGCTGCAGCAATAGTGCCTGATAGGCGGAGAAACGCTCCCGTAGCTCAACCACGGCGCTGAAATACTCGTTGAGCACGTCGATATGATCGGTGACCGCACTGTGCAGTTGCACAATCAGTTCGCTGCGCAGCTGTTGCAGGCGGCCCCGGTCGGTGTCCTCCGGCGCGCTGAGCGCTTCGAACTCTTCTAGGCGGAGTTGTTCTTCCCGGGCGGCGGCCAGCTGGACGCTGATGCCATCGGTGAGTCCGTCAGCGATGGTCTGGGCTTCCAGCCGTTCCAGTCGCTGTCGCAGCAGGCTGGCGTATTCATTGGTCAGGTTGAGGCCGGCGGTTTCCAGCCGGAGTTCGAAGCTGCGGTATTCGTTATCGACCTGCTCCAGCAGTAATCGCGCCTGATCCAGGCGGCGCTGACTGGCTGTAAGGGCAGATTGGCGCTCCCTGAGGGAATTTCGCAGGGTCTCGATCTGCTGACGGATATCGGCGTGTTCAGCAGTTGGCAGTTCACTTTCAAGGGGCAGTTCCGGCTCCTCTTCCAGCCGGGGCTGAACCGGCTGGGCGGATGGCCTGGGGGGCGGTTCTTC
>CAYMQO010000076.1:2750-4327 GCA_964392405.1 uncultured Marinobacter sp. | reverse complement strand
TCTGCCTCGGACCAGTGTGCCATAAAGTGGCTCTCCACAAACTCTTCCGTGACATCGGCCAGGCTGTTATGGCTCCAGCGTGGCTGGTTATCCCGGTCGATGATGCGGGCGCGGATACCTTCCCGAAGGTCAGGATGCCGTGCGCAGTTCGACGCCATGGTCAGTTCCATGCGCAGGATATCCTGAAGGGACATCTGCAGGCCATTGGCCAGCTGGTGTTCCAGAAGGAGCAAAGAGACCGGGCAGGCACGCGCCAGCCGGCTGACACAGCCCTGCCACCAGTCATCCGCGATGGTGCTGTTCAGGAGCCGCTGCACCACGCGAGGTAACTCATCACGGCGACAGCAGCGGGCGATGTTCTGTTCGTGGACGGCCAGATTGCTGTCGGGCAGGGCGTCGGCCGGCGCTTCGGGAAACTGGTTGAGTAACCGGAACAGGCGGTTGTCATCCGCTGCCACCTCGCCGGTCCAGTGCTGGTCGGTAATCCGCTGGATAAGTTCGTCCTGCTGGCCGTGCTCAATGGCCAGATCTGCCATTCCGATACGCATGGCGTCCGGGGCATTCAGGCGGGCTCCCGTCAGGCCCATGAACATGCCGATACTGCCGGGCAGCCGGTTCAGGAACCAGCTCGCACCGGCACCGGGAAACAGCCCGATATCGACCTCCGGCATGGCCAGGGTGGTTGTGGGGGTGACCAGCCGGTAACGGCTGGCCTGCAGAAGCCCGACACCGCCGCCGACGGCAATCCCCTGGGCCACGGTGACAACGGGCCTGGGAAAGGTCTGAATGGTGTAGTTGGTGCGGTAGCCCCGGGCAATAATATCGGCTACGGCGTCGGCCGCGTCCGGGCGGTCGAGGGCATGGTAGATTTCCCGTATATCGGCGCCGGTGGAGAAGCCACGATCGCCACTGGCATTGATCAGCACCAGACTGAGGCTGTCATCAGCCGCCCATGCATCCAGCTGCCTCTGGATCTGGCCAAACATTTCGGAGGTCAGTGCATTAAGCGTGGCCGGCGAGTCCAGGGTGAGCACACCAAGTTTGCCGCTACGGCAGGGAAATTCGCAGGTTTGAATGCTCATATGGCCGGATGCTTCTCCCGATGTTGACCGGATTGGGTACAAGTGCCTACAGTGGAGTTAACTGTATCAGAATTAAAGTCTACAAAGGTCACAGGGGCCCGGCTCCGAACCTCTTGATCTAACTCATGTGCTGTATGACAGAGGCTATGCTATAAATCGGGCAGAGACGAGCTGAAATGCCGAAGCGACTTACCTGAAGCTGATGGAGAGACTGATGAATGTGAAGAAACTGATAATGACTGGAGCCGTACTGGCAGCTTTTGCTGCGCCGGGTCTGGCAAGCGCCGCTGGTGACGCAGAGGCCGGCAAGGCCAAGGCAGCCGTATGTGCTGCATGTCATGGTCAGAACGGTATGGCGCAGATTCCGGGCTATCCCCATCTGGCGGGTCAGAATGAGGCTTACCTGATCTCGTCCCTCAAGGCTTACAAGGCCAACCAGCGTTCCGGCGGTCAGGCAGCCGTGATGCAGGGTCAGGCCGCTGCTCTGAGTGATGA
>CAYMQO010000076.1:0-2650 GCA_964392405.1 uncultured Marinobacter sp. | reverse complement strand
ACGGGGAAGGGGATGTCGGCGTTGTCCGGGTGCAGCAACAGCCCCAGCAGATACAGGATTTCTTCCGCCGTACCGACCCCGCCGGGGAACACGATAATGCCATGGCCGGCGCGCACGAAGGCCTCCAGGCGCTTCTCGATATCCGGCATGATGATCAGCTCGTTAACGATGGGGTTCGGGGCCTCTGCGCCGATAATGCCCGGCTCGGTGATGCCGATGTAACGGCCGTTTTTGATCCGCTGTTTGGCATGGCCGATAGTGGCACCCTTCATCGGGCCTTTCATGGCACCAGGTCCGCAGCCGGTACAGATACTGAGCCCGCGCAGGCCCAGCTGATGGCCCACTTCCTTACTGTAGACATACTCGGCACGGCTGATGGAATGGCCGCCCCAGCACACGACCAGGTCCGGTGACCGCGCGGTCTGCAGGGCCCGGGCATTGCGCAGGATGTGAAAGATCAGGTTAGTGAGGTCTTCCGGATTATCCCGCTTGAAGCCCGAGACGAACGTGGAAATCGTGTTGGAATAGATGATATCCCGCAGCACCGAGGACAGGTGCTCACGAATGGCCCGTAGCATCTCGCCGTCGACAAATGCGCTGGCCGGCGCGTTCAGCAGCTCCAGCTTCAGCCCCCGGGGCTGGGGTACCACGCGGATGTCGAAGTCCGCATAAACCTCCATCAGGTCCTTGCAGTCGTCGGTTTCTGCACCGGTATTAAGCACTGCCAGCGCACATTGCCTGAACAGCCGGTACAGGCCCCCCTCACTACGGTCCTTGAGACGATTCACTTCATGATTGGACAGAATTTCAAGGCTGCCTTCGGGTGAGATTAGGGCGTCTATGGTGGGCTGTTTTTGCATGGGTTGCTGGACTCCTGATGATTCGTTGTGTCTCGCACCGGCCTTTTCGGCAAGACCGGATTTTGAGGCACTCCGTGAACCGGGTAAACTAACGCCTTTATCGCCGATACGCCAGTCACCCGATAGTCGATCTTACCCCATGATGTTATTGATTCGCCCGGCTGCTGAAGTAGCCATCAAGAGCAAGCCGGTTCGTCGTCAGCAGATGCGCCAGCTCCGCCAGAACATTCGCAAACTACTAAGCCGTCTCGACCCGGACATCGCGGTGGAAGGGTCCTGGGACCGGGTCAATGTGGAAGTGCCGGATGACCGTGGCCTGCTGAGCCTGGTACTGGATGAGCTGAGCCGGATTCCCGGTATTTCAACCATTCAGGAAATCTCGGTCTACCCCCTGCAGGATCTGGACGATGTGGCAGAAAAGGCCCTGTCGGCCTTTGGTGAGCGCC
Organism: uncultured Marinobacter sp.; assembly: GCA_964392405.1. GTDB lineage: Bacteria > Pseudomonadota > Gammaproteobacteria > Pseudomonadales > Oleiphilaceae > Marinobacter. The sequence continues at coordinate 1,344 of CAYMQO010000076.1, read as the reverse complement.
TGGCCGGAAAAACCTTCGTGGTACGCGCCCGGCGGTCCGGTCAGCACAATTTCACTTCCAGCGAGCTCGAACGGCAGGTGGGCGGGTTCCTGCTGGCCAAAAGCGAGGCGGCAGGTGTCCGGCTGAAAGATCCGGACGTTGAGGTTCGGATCGATGTCCGTGATGACAAGTTCCATATCTCTCACCGCAAGCACGAAGGCATGGGCGGTTATCCCATGGGCGCCGTGGAAAACGTCATTACGCTGGTGTCCGGCGGGTACGACTCCTCCGTGGCCGCTTACCTGATGATGCGCCGGGGCCTGCGCAGCCATTTCCTGTTCTTCAACCTGGGCGGCCAGGCCCATGAAGTCGGCGTGAAACAGGTGGTCAGCTACCTGTGGCAGCGGTATGGCTCGTCCCACTCGGTGAAGTTCATCTCGGTCCCATTCGAAGGAGTGGTCGCTGAAATCATGCAGTCGGTGAACCACCGCCACTGGGGCGTCGTGCTCAAGCGGATGATGCTGAAAGCCGCCGACCGGGTCGCAGAGGAGCTCCGGGTCGAAGGGCTGGTCATGGGGGATGCCGTCGCCCAGGTATCCAGCCAGACCCTCACCAACCTGAATGTGGTCGATCGAGCCAGCAATATGGTGGTTCTGCGCCCCCTGATTGCCATGGACAAGCAGCAGATTATCCGAATAGCGCAGGACATCGGCACCGAGCCTTACGCCCGTACCATGCCGGAATACTGCGGGGTTATTTCCCGCAAGCCTGCCACCCGGGCCAAACTCGACCGCGTGGAGTACGACGAGTCGAAAATGGACCCGGCTGTGCTGGAGCAGGCCGTGGCTGACCGCATCGAAACCCCGGTGGATCGCATGATGGTGCCCGAACTGACCCTGGACGATGTGGAGCTGGTGAATACCCCGTCGGTGGAGGATGTCATTATTGATGTCCGCCACCCGGATGAGGAACAGCGGGCTCCGCTGGTGCTGACCAATAACCAGGTCATCCGCATTCCCTTCTACGAACTGAATCAGCAGGTGGAGCGCCTGGACCGGAACCGCCAGTACCTGCTCTATTGCGACAAAGGCACCATGAGCCGGGTACACGCCGGCCACCTGAAGGCCGGTGGCCACGACAATATCAAGGTGTACACGCCGGGCCGCTCCTGACGCCTGTGATTGTGCCCCGGGCAGGAGCAGCCCGGGGCCTGACTGGTTTTAACTGAACGGAATTCTGCCATGCTTACGATCATCAAATACGCCGTACTCCCGCCCCTGGCCAATATCCTGCTGGTCGCCGCCGGGCTGCTGATGATCCGGCGCTGGCCCCGAACGGGCTGGTGGCTGATCGCGCTGAGCATGG
>CAYMQO010000075.1:0-8271 GCA_964392405.1 uncultured Marinobacter sp. | reverse complement strand
CTGCTGGATAACGCCGGCAAATGGGCTGCAGCCCAGGTCAACATCTTCCTTGCCATCAAGGGCAATATGCTGGTGTTCGGCGTGGCCGACGACGGCCCCGGGGTAGACCCGGAGCTGATGCCCCACCTCGGTGAAGAGGACTTCCGCCAGGCTGCCGACCAGGCGCCTGGGCGTGGCCTGCCTGCCGTACGGCGCATCATTGATACCCATGGCGGGTCCCTGGCCTTCGACCGCAGCCGGCTCGGAGGGCTGGAAGCTATTGCTGCCCTGCCGGGCTCACCGGTGCCCCGGCATGCTGGTGCGCCGGGGGTCCGGTAACCGGCTCACAGGCAGACAGAACGCGGCGGTAGGCCGGTTGCAGCCGGCGTTCATCGTTCGTGAATGCAGTCACGCCGGCCCGGTCCAGGAACTCCAGCACACTGACCGTGAGCCGCCGGCCGATACCGGCGCGGTCCCGGTAGGCACGGGCATCAAAAGCGCCAGTGGGTGACTGTTCCGCCAGCTCCACCGCAAGGGCTGCCAGCCGGGTAACGGTTTCAGGTTGATAAAAGCGGTTCGGGGCGACCGCTACCAGAAAGCCCAGCTGATGCATGCGCTGCAGGAACTCCAGCATGGCATCCCGCTCAAGGCCGAGAGCTACGGCCAGCTCGCCGGCGATGGGCGGCTTCAGACCAGTACCCTCCAACTCCGCCAGGACCTGACTCAGCCGCCGCTGATCCGGGGCCGTCAGAACTGGCTGGTGCTCTGGCCGGCGATATCGAAATCCATGACGGACCACCAGGCCCTCACTCAGCAACTCCCTGAGCAGACGATGCCCGATTTCCGGGGCCAGCCGGATACCGGGAGCGCGAAACAGATCGGATTCGGCCGGGCCCGCCTGGTCTGGATAGTCCCGGTGCCATTCATTTAGCCGATCAACGGTGCGCTTTTTTACGAGCTGCCAGTGACCGGCCGCCACGGCGACGGGGCCCGAGCTGGTATTCATGATGATCACATCCAGCCGCGCCAGAAGTTGCTGCAACCTGTCATCTGGCTGGTTCTCTGCGCTCGCAAACTGGTTCAGGTCGACGCCCGCAGGATATGTCGTCAGCCAGGCCGCCATGCGCTCCACCGCACTGTCAACGCTGTCAGCCCCAGAACCTGCAGTACGCAGCATCTGCAGCAGTTCAGTCCGCTCCGGAGACGCCCGCCCCCGCGACGGTGCAAAGGGATCCAGGATTTCGCCGCCACCCACGGTCTGGTTCACGGCGGGGTCTCTAATAAGGATGCGATCGCGTACACAGGCATGCACAGGGTTGTCTAACACGATCTGAGCCAGTCCGCCGCCGCGATTCTGTTCCGCCTGCAGAGCCACAATCCGGCCGGTCCGCACCGCAGCGCCCAGATGAACCTGAAAAATCCCCCGATGAACCCGGCTCCCGGGCAACAGGTCCAGACTGACATCAAGACGTTTGGTCGGACGGTTCAGCCACGGTGCCACCAGCCAGTCGCCCCGGCGAATGTCAGCATGGTGAATATCACCAACGAGATTGATGGCGCAGCGCTGGCCCGAGGTTACCCGGCTCACCTCATCACCATGGATCTCCAGCCCGCGAACCCGCGCCCTTCCACCCACAGGCGATAGGATCAACGCATCATCCCCGTGCAGCTGTCCCGCAATCAGGGTCCCGGTGACCACGCAGCCCCGTCCGGCGACCGGAAAACTGCGATCAACACTGAACCGGGTGCCACCCAGGGGCACTTCTCTGCTCTGCGACACAGCCGCCACTTGGTTGGTGAGCCAGGCTTTCAGCTCCGGAATGCCCTGTCCGGTCATACCCGAAACCGGAAACAGCGGTGCATTCGCAAGGCGGGTCTCGGCCAGTAATTGCTGAATTTCATCCCGGACCGTTTTCTGACGGGCCAGATCCGCCCGGTCGATCCGGCTCAGTACAACCACGCCTTTCCGAACTCCGAGGAGATCCAGAATCGCCAGATGCTCCCGGGTCTGGGGCATAGGGCCATCGTCTGCGGCGATCACCAGCATTACCGCATCAATTGCTGCGACGCCAGCGACCATGTTACGGATAAATTTCTCGTGGCCGGGTACGTCAATAAAGCCCAGCCAGTGCCCCTGCTCGGTCTGGCTCCAGGCGAAGCCCAGGTCGATACTCAGGCCGCGGTGTTTTTCCTCAGCCTGGGAATCCGTATCCTGACCGGTCAGCGCCCGTATCAGTGTGGTCTTGCCATGATCCACATGCCCGGCGGTTGCAATGATCATGGGTGATCCGGGGCTGCCCCAAGCTGGGCGATAAAAGGCCCTTCCTGCTCCAGGCAGCGGCAATCCAGCAGCAGGGTCTCCTCGGCGATACGGCCGATGACGGGGGCCGGAAGGCTCCTTAGCCGGGCGGATAAGGCCCTGAGCTGCCGGTTCCGCTCGCGCTTGTTGCCGCCTGCCGGCGTCAGCCCGACCGCAGCACTGGGCAGCAGGTCCAGTGGCAGCGAACCACTACCGATCTGGCTGTGCACCGGTACCACCGTGACATTCCAGTTGCTGCCGGCCCAGGTTTGCAGTGCGCCGACCAGGTTTCCGGCGGTGGCCCGGATGTCCGGTTCTGGGCGGGTCAGCAGGCGTAACGTCGGCACTTTTTCTGCAACGGCTTCAGGATTGCCATACAGACGCAGCACCGCCTCCAGTGCCGCCAGCGTCTGTTTGTCACAACGCAGGGCCCGCTTCATCGGGTTCCGGCGAATCCGGTCGATCAGGGTCTTACGCCCGGCGATAATGCCCGCCTGCGGTCCTCCCAGCAGCTTATCACCGCTGAAAGTCACCACGTCGGCGCCTTTCGCGAGGGTTTCCCGGACGGTGGGCTCAGCGGGCAGACCCAGCGCAGTCATGTCCACCAGGCTGCCGCTGCCCAGATCCACCGCGAGAGGCAGGTCGTGGCGCTGGGCGATGCTGGCCAGTCCGGCCTCATCGACATCCGCGGTAAACCCCTCAATGCGGTAATTGCTGGTGTGGGCCTTGAGCAACAACCCTGTCCGGGCACTGATGGCCTGCTCAAAGTCACGGGCGTGGGTCCGGTTGGTGGTGCCGACTTCGTGCAGCCGGCAGCCGGCGCGGCCCATGATATCCGGCAGCCGGAAGGCGCCACCGATCTCGATCAGCTCGCCCCGGGATACGATGACTTCCCGGCGTTGGGCCAGGGAATTGAGCACCAGCAGCACGGCAGCGGCATTATTATTGACCACGGTAGCAGCCTCGGCACCGGTCAGGCGGCATACCCACGACTCGATGTGATCGTCACGATCGCCCCGGGCGCCCCGGCCCAGGTCGAACTCCAGATTGGAGGCACCGGAGGCCACCGCGACCATGGCCTCAATGGCTTCCGGCGGCAACGGCGCCCGGCCCAGATTGGTGTGTAACACGGTGCCGGTCAGGTTGAACACCGGGCGCAGGGAAGGACTGACGATGCGAAGTACCGCCTGCTCAACGGCGCAGGTAAAGTCGGCAGAATCAAACGGTCCGCCGGTCTGGCGCCACTGATCCAACCCATTCCTGACCGCATCCAGAATCAGGGTCCGACCATGAGCTTCTGCCAATTGGACCATTATCGGCCAGGCCATGATCTGCTCTACCGAGGGCGGCCGCAGTAATGTGCGGGTTCCAGCATCCGTCTGAATCGAAGTCATGGGCACCACCGTCCCTGGTGGCACCAGGGCGCTATTCGCTATGGGTCAGCGACCGGACGATCTCTGCCAGGGCCTCATCCGCCAGCGCCCGCACCTCGTCATCGGTACGGTCCTGGATCGGGTGAGCGACAAAGACCATGGCCGGCTCAAAACCCAGGGTTCGGGACTGGGCAGCAGCTGCCTGGATGAACTCCGTCGAGGCAACGCCTACCCCCGGAATATTCCGATCTTCGAGGTCTGCGATGTCATGTATACAACACGACGTACAGGAACCTCAGTCAGCCAGGCCTTCAACCACCAGGTCGACCTCACCGGCGATCTGTTGCCGGAGCTCTATGGGGGCCGGGCGCGTAAATGTCGGCTTACGGTAGCGTTTGACCGTCACGTCCATTTCCCCGAGACGATCTTCGAGCCGGTCCAGAAACACATCGCCCCGGGGTTTGGAAATATCCAGCAGCCCGACCACCTTGCCGGCCAGACTGTCAGGCCGGGGCAGCCGGGCCCGGCTGGCAGCCGACAGCTCGCCCGTGGGGTCGAGCAGAACATGGGATTGCGTCATGCTTTTACCTCTCTGGTTACAGGAATGGAGCCAACCGGACCGGACGCGGCCCAGCCGGCGATAACCGCAGAAAACAGGCCGGCAGTGCCGCCAGCCCTGACAATTAACAGCCCACCGGGGCGGAACTTGGGTATCGTCTTGCCACGGAAGGATTCGGGCAGCCCCTCGGCGATGCCGCCGGCGCCCACAACCATTTCTTCCCCCGGATACTGCAGCAGCTGCTCCAGCTCCTGCAGCAGTCTGGCCTTGCTCCAGCCGGCGTCGATGAAGACCCGGCTGTGCTCCGGTGACACCACCAGCACGGCGTCACCGGCCATGGCCAGCTTCGGATGGTCGACGGCCCGCAGGGCAAGAGCAAAGGTCTTCGCCAGGGATTCCGGGGTGCGGGACTTCTGGTCCACAATACCCTGCACGCCCTCACCGGCGAACAGGGTCACGGCGGACTTACCGGGGGCAATGCCCCTCTCCTCCGCCAGCGGCAACCAGTCGCTGTCTTCCGCTTCGGCGAAACAGAAAGTGTACTTGCCCGGCGTGCCCAGGGTAGCGCGGTCAATCTCGCCGGGACGGGCGCCGCCTACGTTGCGGAGTATCAGCTGCAGCGCGCGGCCGATGGTAGCGTTAGCGCGATTGCCCTGCCCCAGGGCATTTCCGCCCGAGTTCATACCAATCGCTTTCGCAACGGGACCGTTGACGATGATCATCGGGCTGCAGAACATGGTGGTACACAGCACACCATGGAGGCCGAACTCATCCACAAGCGCGGTTTCCAGCGCCGCCAGCACCACCGGCATGTATTCCGGCTTGCAACCCGCCATTACCGCGTTGATGGCAACCTTTTCGACCGTACAGGGGGTCATGTCCGGCGGGATCAGGCCGATTTGCTCGGTAGGATCCCGCCCCGTTCCCCGCAGCATACGCAGCACCCGTTCGGGGGTCGGGGGAACCACCGGCAGGCCGTCGCTCCAGCCCCGCTCGAAACAGGCTTCCACCAGGTCCTCGGACTCCGTTTCAATCTTGCGGGACTGAAAACGGATGGAGCCAAACTGAAGCTCCAGCCTATCGGCGGTGCCGGGGTCGAGGGTCTTCGAGCCACAGCCGGGGCGCATCAGGGGCAGGTCAGCCCCGAGGCCCGGAAGACCGGTGAGCCGTTGCCAGTCCTCTCGGTGCCAGCCGTAAGTGCGCTCTGCCTCTTCACCGTTTTCAACGCGGATCAGGGTCGGGACGACCTCGGTTTTCAGCCGGAAGGACTGCTCAAGGGTGGAATCGAAGTGCACCCCAGGCACACCGGCTGCATAGGCAGGGTCGTCCTGGGAATAGACAGTAAGCGGGCCGGCCTGTTGTGCGATATCCGCCAGCAGCGGTTCGATCAGTTGGCAGGTGGGGCAATCGCGCTTGGCGACTACGATAAGGCCATCAGGTAAAGGGGGCATGTCACTGCTCCGCCCGGTTTCCGGGTCTTGTTGTGTCTGGACTCAGACTGACAGCTTAGCAGGTGGACAGCCCCCGTCGAGTATTCTCCGCCCGGCGGTGGATCGGTTCTTACTCGATCCGGGTCCAGGTCGAAGTCCGCCCGAACATGGGCGCACCGACGTAACCCCGCAGCTTAAGCGTGTTCTGGCCGTCCAGGGTTACCCTGGCGTTGTAGGTTTTACCGCTCTCCGGGTCATACACCTTACCATCTTCCCAGGTTTTGCCGTCGCCCTTGTCCTGCAGATCCCAGACGATTTTCAGGCCCTCGATGGGCCTGTCCCGCATTTCAGGCTCCGGGTTGGCGGCGTCCGTCTTTGGATTACCGTCGTCGTCCAGCGGATCTTTCAGCGACACAATACGTCCGCACAGCTTGTTGCCGCAGATTTCGACCTGCACCCTGGCGTTCTCGTCTTCGGTGTGCCAGAGGCCGGTGGGGTCTGCGTAGGCTTCACGAACCGTAAGGAAGGAAAGGATTACCGCTACGGCGGTCAGCAGGTTGAGTCTGGTTCTCATGGATGTTTCTCTTTGTTGTTGTTTTACAGCGCCAGACGGCGTTACTGGAATCATAGCCATACTGAACAGCTCAGGCCAGAGTAAAAGCGCACACTTTTCTGCCCCAGTCCGACGGCCACCCCGTCAGCGAAGGGTGGCCCGCACCAGGGTGTTGGTATCGGTACCGAACCAGAGGCTCCGCGAGCCGGGGTCAAACACCATATGGCGCACCGTACCGCCGCCGCTGGGGATGTCCACTGGCTGGGAAAAGCTGCCTGACTCCGGTTCGAAGCCGATCAGGCGGTTCGGGCGCAGGCCGGTTTCCACAAACCAGGGCCGTCCCTGATCGTCGACCGCCATGGCGTAGGGAGCTGCATCACTGCCGCCAGGTACCGGCCATTCCTCAATCTCGCCGGTATCGATCTCCAGCCGCCCCAGATACCCGCCGGAATAGTCAACATACCAGAGCATGCCGTCGTCGGTAATATCGAGCCGACGGGGCCGGGCGTCTTCCCGTGGCAGCACGACTTCGTGGACCTGGCCGGTGGCGTCTACGGTCGCCAGTTTATTGGTGCCAAACAGGGTGACCCAGGGCCGCGTCTGATCGTGCACTGCCAGCCCGTAAGGCCGGGCCCATTCAGTCTCGACGTCGAACATGCGGAACGCATAGTGATCCACGTCCAGCCAGCCAATACGGTTGCCGCCCTGCTCGGTGAAGAAGATGTCCCCGTTTGCGTCAAAGGCGAGGGTGTGCACGTCTTTCGGGCCTTCGCCTTCCAGCCTGAACTTGCGGATGTCGCCGGTTTCCGGGTCCAGCAAACCGATGTGCCCCGCCTGGTTGCCGGCATAGAAGGCGCCCCGCTGATCAGCAATCACGTTGTGGGGGCCGGTGCCCGGATCCAGCCGATAGCGTTTAAGATCACCGGTTTCGGGGTTCAGGGTCGCCAGATAGTCACCGGCCTGTCCTACGAACCAGACGGTATTTGCCCCCGGCCCCACCCACGGGTCCCGGGGCCGGGAGTTTTCCCAGGGTATGTCCCACTCCTTGATATGCGGCGTCGCAGGGGCCTCTGCCTGAACAGACGGAGCAGACAAGGCCATTGCCAGTGCCGCCAGGGTCCAGTGAAACCGTTTCATGGCGTTCTCCTTGAGTCACGATAAACGTCTGCCGCTATCATAGCGCAGGCTGAGATCTGACCGGCAGTCCGACCGCCTGTGCCCATCATGAAGGATTGCTAACCGGGGGACTCGCTGTCCGATGCCGGGTTCTGCCGGGCCTTGATTTCACGCAGTTCTTCTTCAAGTGCCCGTCTCGCGGCCCGCTCTCTCATTAGCTGGAGGGTGCTGCCGGAGAGTTTTCCGTAGATTTCCAGGATGGCCTGAACCATTACCGCGGTGCTCCCCCCCAGGGTGCGGTCAGCCTCGTCTGCCGCCTCTTCCAGGGAATGCCCGGTCTGGATCGCGAAAGTCATAAGGGCCATCCGCCGATCCGATTCAAGAATATGAAAAGCCAGCCAGCGGGTCAGGAAATCGAACATTTCCGCAAGGGTGCTTTCGTTGCTCTGATGCCCATTGCCGTCATGCCCATTGCCCTGATGCCGGCGCTGCTGGTAATAGCGGACCTGCTCAAAGAAATGCTCGTGGGCTTTGTGGTGATTGGCTTCGATGCTGCTGCCGGCGAAATACTGTTTCCAGATGCCTTCCTCGGAGCGGAAGTGATAGTCAGCGTACGCCAGCAGCTCATCCAGTACCTGGCCGGCCTGCAGGTCGTCTTCCTCTGCCGAGAGGTGCCACGCCAGCCGGTTGAGAATGGCCACGAGCTTGCGGTGCTGCTCATCAATGGTCGCGATGCCGGTCTCGAACTGACTGTTCCAGGGGAAGAGTTCAAATTCCTGTATACGGTCAGCCCTGCGGATCATAACGCGGTTACCTTTCTAAATCTGGCCTCGACGGTCAGCGGACACAATTCCCGTTATGGGCGATGGGTCACCTTAACATGCATTGCGGATAGTGGAATAATAGCCGGGTATTCACTGAGAGTCTGGTGCTGATATGAGCGATGGCTACGAAGATATCGG
>CAYMQO010000074.1:0-8292 GCA_964392405.1 uncultured Marinobacter sp. | reverse complement strand
AGCTTCTTGAGATGACGCTTGACAGCAGCGGCAGCCTTACGCTTGCGAACAGATGTGGGCTTTTCGTAGTGCTCACGACGACGTACTTCAGACAGTACGCCTGCTTTTTCGCAAGAGCGCTTGAAACGACGCAGCGCTACATCAAACGGTTCATTCTCTTTCACTTTAACAGCTGGCATTAACAATCACCTACCTTGAATTCGTTTTGGAGTATTGGACAAATTTCGGCCAGTCCTGGTTAAGGGCGGCAATGATAGCGCCTGTACCCGGTCATCGTCAATTGTCTGGTGAAACTATCGCCAGTGTTTCTGATAGAATGCCGGCGAATTTCAACCGACCAGACCCGAGGTACCCACCCATGCTGATTCTGGGTATTGAAACCTCCTGCGACGAGACCGGTGTCGCCCTCTATCACAGCGAGCGGGGCCTGATGGCAGAGGCCCTGTTCAGCCAGATCGATATGCATGCTGACTATGGCGGCGTGGTTCCTGAGCTGGCGTCCCGCGACCATGTCCGTAAACTCCTGCCACTTTGTGACCAGGTGCTGAACCAGGCCGGCTGCCGGCGTGAGGATATCTCGGGAATTGCCTACACCGCAGGTCCCGGACTGGTAGGTGCGTTGATGGTGGGCGGTTCGGTAGCCCATGCCCTGGGGCTGGCGCTGGATGTACCGGTGCTGGGTGTGCATCACATGGAAGGCCATCTGCTGGCGCCCATGCTGGAAGATAACCCGCCGGCATTCCCCTTTGTTGCGCTGCTGGTGTCTGGTGGCCATACGCAGTTGGTGAAAGTGTCGGGCATCGGGGAATACGAAATGCTTGGCGAATCGGTAGACGATGCCGCCGGTGAGGCCTTTGATAAGGCCGCCAAGATGCTGGGACTGGATTATCCTGGCGGTCCCCGCGTGGCCTCACTCGCGGAGCAGGGACGGGAAGGGGTGTACCGCTTTCCCCGGCCGATGACCGACCGGCCCGGGCTGGAGTTCAGTTTCAGTGGTCTGAAAACCTTTACCCTTAATACGGTCACCGCAGAACAGGAAGCCGGAAACTGGACCGACCAGACCCGGGCCGACATTGCGCTGGCGTTTGAAACCGCCGTGGTCGAAACCCTGGTGATAAAATGCCGGCGCGCACTTCAGGCTGCGGGGTGTGATCGCCTGGTGATGGCCGGTGGCGTCAGTGCCAACCGGCGCCTGCGGCGGGCCCTGGAAGCCATGGCAACGAAACAGGGAGCGTCCGTATTCTATGCCCGGCCGGAATTCTGTACCGATAACGGTGCCATGATTGCCTACGCCGGGTGTCAGCGCCTGTTAGCAGGACAGCGGGATGGTGACCGTATTGTCGCGCGGCCGCGCTGGCCCATGGACACATTGCCGGGCCTGAAAGAAGTCTGTCTGGATGGGCTTGCTGGCTAGAGATTCAGAACCGGCGTTCGCGGCCCTGGGCCAGTCGAATCAGGTTGTTCCGGTGGCGGATGACGATCACAATCGCCAGCAGCCCGAACAGGGGAAGGGTTTCCGGCTCGACCAGGGCACTGATGACCGGCCCTGAGCCAATGGCGATAACGGATGCCAGTGCGGAAATCCGCCAGCGCCAGAGAATCGCCAGCCAGATCAGCGCTAACAGAGTGGTGGTCACGGGTGCCAGTACCAGGCCGCAGCCCAGGGCAGTCGCAACGCCTTTACCGCCCTGGAACCGGTACCATGCCGGGACCATGTGCCCGGTCAGCGCACACAGCGCAACCATGGCCTGGGCGAATACCGAAAACCCGAAGTAACCGGCCAGCGCTACGGGTATGGCACCCTTGATTGCGTCCAGCAGTAACGTAAGCCCGGCGGGAACGGCCCCGCCACTGCGGTAGACATTGGTGGCACCCGGATTGCGGGAGCCCAGCGAGCGTGGGTCCGTGAGCCGGAAAGCCTGACTCACCGGAATGGCGAAAAGAACAGAGCCAGCCAGGTAGGCAAGGGTGCAAAGGGCAATGAGCAGAAAGGGCTGGCTGGTAACATCCATGGTCGGGTGGGTCCTGCTGGCGGTATGCTGTCGAGCCTTCGACCTTATCCCGTTGTTATCGGCGGTTCAATCAGCAATCTGGCGTAGGTGGAGTTGCATCGTGAGTGATAGTGTTCTGATCGAAGCCCTGGCTGTAGAGACGGTTATCGGCGTCTATGACTGGGAGCGGGAAATTCTTCAGCAACTTCATGTTGATCTTGAGATGGCCTGGGACAACCGGCCGGCTGCCGCCTCGGATAATGTCGAGGATGCGCTGGACTACGCAGCCGTCAGTGATCACGTTCGAAACTTCTTCCGCACCTGTCAGCCGGCACTGCTGGAAACGGCAGCCGAGAAACTGGCCGCGTCGATCATGGACACCTATTCCGTTCCTGGGATCAGGCTGACCCTGTGGAAACCCGGGGCTGTACCTGAAGCCCGTCAGGTGGGTGTCCGGATCCAGCGGGGGCAGTGGTGATGGCGGAGACTGTTCGGGCCTTTATCGGTGTCGGCAGTAATGTCGACCGGCACCGGCACATTCGTGCAGGCCTGGACGCCCTGGCGGCCGAGTTTGGTGAACTGGAGGTCTCTCCGGTTTATGAAAGTGAGGCCGTGGGGTTTGATGGATCGCCATTCTTTAATCTGGTGGTCGGCATCCATACCGATAAGTCGGTGGCGGAGCTAAGCCGTTGTCTAAAGGTCATTGAGCTGGCCAACGGCCGGCATCCGCAAGCGCGGCGTTTCAGCCCCCGCACGCTGGATCTGGATATCCTCACCTACGGCCATCTGGATCATCGCACGGACGGGGTGGAGCTTCCCCGCCCCGAGATCCTCTATAACGCGTTTGTGCTTCGCCCCCTGGCAGAGCTGGCAGGTGACGACCGTCATCCGGTGAACGGTCGTACCTACCGCGAGCTCTGGGCCGCCTACGACCGGGATCAGAAGCTCTGGCCTGCAGATTTTCGGTGGCCCGGCCCGCCATCGGAAGCCTGAGAGCTATTCGCCCCTGAACCGCTTCATCAATCCTGCGGTGGAGCTGTCCACGTCCTCGTCCTGAATCCCGTCCGTCAATTGCTGCAGAATGGGCTTGCCCAGTTGCTTGCCCAGTTCCACACCCCACTGATCAAACGAATTCAGGTTCCAGATGACGCCCTGCACAAAGGTCCGGTGCTCGTACAGGGCGACGAGGGCGCCCAGGACTTCGGGAGTCGCCTTTTCAAACGTCAGAGTGTTGGACGGTTTGTTGCCGGGGATCATCTTGTGGGGCGCAAGCCGGTCTACCTCTTCCGGTGACAGTCCCTGGGCAGTCAGCTCTGCGCGGGCTTCTTCTTCGGTCTTGCCCTGCATCAGGGCCTGACTCTGGGCCAGGCAATTAGCGAACAGCGCAGCGTGATGGCTGGCGACCGGGTTATGGCTCTGCAGCGGAATGATAAAGTCCGCGGGCGATAGCACCGTGCCCTGGTGCAGCAACTGGTGGTACGCATGCTGGCCGTTGGCCCCGACACCGCCCCAGATAACGGGGCCGGTGGCGTAATCCACGGGTCTGCCGTCCCGGTCGACCCGTTTGCCGTTGCTTTCCATATCCAGTTGCTGGAGGTGTGCCGGCAGTTCTTTCAGGTATTCGTCGTAGGTGAGAATGGCATGGGTGTCGGCGTTCCAGAAATTCACATACCAGATGCCCAGCAAAGCCATCACGACGGGCATGTTGTCCTGCAGGGGGGCGTCGCGGAAATGCTCGTCCATGGCCCGGGCACCCGCCAGAATACGGTGAAAATTATCCATGCCAAGGGTCAGGGCGATGGGTAGACCGATGGCTGACCAGAGTGAGTAGCGACCGCCTACCCAATCCCACATGGGGAACACGGCGTCTTCCGCGACGCCGAAGTCATGGGCTGCGGCAGCGTTAGCGGTTACCGCGACAAAATGGCGGGTGAGATCGGTTTCGGTGACGCCGGCATCCAGCAGCCACTGCCGGGCCAGCTTGCTGTTCTCGAGGGTTTCCTGAGTGCCAAAGGACTTGGACTGAATCAGGAACAGGGTCGTCTCCGGCTGCACGGACTTCAGCACTTCACTGATGTCCGTGCCATCAATATTGGCGACGTAGTGGCAGCGCACCCCGTCGCGGGTATAGGGCCGGAGCGCCTCCGTCATCATGCGGGGGCCGAGGTAGGAACCGCCAATGCCGATGGAGACCACGTCGGTCAGTGAGTCACCCCGATAGCCGGTGCGTGCGCCGCTGTGCACCTGTTCCACAAAGGCTTCCATGCGTTTCAGGGTGGCCTGGATTTCCGGCACGATGTTGACGCCATCCACCCGGATGTCCTGTTCCGGCCCGGCCCGCAGGGCGGTGTGCAGGGCCGGGCGGTGCTCGGTATTGTTGATCGGCTGCCCGCTGAACATGGCGTCCCGCGCGGCGGTCAGATGCCGGGCTTCTGCCAGGGCCGTCAGCAGGCCCAGGGTGCTGCGATCGATGCGGTTTTTCGAGTAATCCAGCTGCAGCCCGGCGGCCGACACGGAAAAACGATGGAAGCGTTCCGGGTCGTCCCGGAACAGCGTTCGCATATGGACACCAGCCAGTTGCGACTGGTGTTTACTCAGAGCCTGCCATTCCGGGGTCCGAATCAGAGGGGAACTTACCTGTACCATCTCGCATCCTTTCTTTCTCGGGGGTTAACGTTCGATCGATAGGTTATCAATCAAGCGGGTGGTTCCCAGGAATGCAGCCGCCAGGATGGTGATCTGGCGGTCTCCGGGTGAAGCGGGTTTCAGGGTAAGGCTGTTGACAATATTGAAGTAGTCCGGGCGAAAACCTTCGTTGGTGAGAATTTCCCGGGCGGCGGCTTCCAGCCCGGCGAAGTCATCGCTACCCTCTGCCAGTGCATCGCCGGTCTTCGATAGCACGCGATACAGCGCCGGCGCGGTCTGCCGCTCGGCGTCTGTCAGGTAGCCGTTACGGGAGCTCATGGCCAGACCGTCTTCTTCGCGAACCGTCGGCAGGCCAATCACGTCCACCGGGAGGAACAGGTCGCGAACCATTTTGCGAATCACGGCCAGTTGCTGGAAGTCCTTCTCGCCGAACACGGCGATGTCTGGCTGCACCATGTTGAACAGCATCGAGACCACCGTCGCCACGCCTTCGAAATGACCAGGCCGGCTAGCGCCGCAATGACCATCGCTGACTTCCGGCACCACAATCCGGGTCTGGTGGGCCAGGCCGTCGGGATAGACTTCGCTCACCGGCGGCGCAAACAGCAGGGTATTGCCTTCCGCTCCCAGCCTGCGCTGGTCGTCGGTTAACGTGCGGGGGTAGGCATCCAGATCTTCCCCGACCCCGAATTGCATGGGGTTGACGAAAATGCTGGTTACCACCACGTCAGCGGCTTCAAGAGCCCGTCGTACCAGGGCGAGATGGCCGTCGTGGAGGTTGCCCATGGTAGGCACCAGGCCGACCCGTTTGTCCTGGTCACGGTAGCTGCGAACAATGGCCCGCAGCTCCTTCAGAGTATGTACGGTACGCATTACTTGAACGTATGCTCCTCACCGGGGAAGGTGCGATTGCGAACAGCCTCAACATAGGCCTTCACTGCACCGGGAATGCTGCCGCTTTCGGCCAGGAAATTCTTGACGAATTTCGCCTTGCGGCCTTCCGGAATGCCCAGCATGTCGTGGAGCACCAGTACCTGGCCGTCAGTGTCCTTGCCGGCACCAATCCCTATTACCGGCGCTTCAACCGCTTCGGTGATCCGGGCTGCCAGCGAAGCCGGAACGCATTCCAGCAGAATGGCGTCGGCGCCGGCAGCCACCAGATTACTGGCGTGTTCAACCATCAGGTCAGCCTGCTTCTCGTCCCGGCCCTGGACCTTGTAGCCACCAAGTTTGTTGACGAATTGGGGAGTCAGACCCAGGTGGGCACAGACTGGCACGCCGCGTTCGCTGAGGGCGCTGATGGTGTCCCGCATCCAGTCGGTGCCTTCCAGCTTGACCATATGGGCACCGGCACGCATGAGTTCGGCGGCGTTGTTCAGTGCGTCGGGAAGCGTGCCGTAGGTCATGAAAGGCATGTCAGCCATGATCAGTGAGCCCCGGTTTCCGGCGGCAACGCAACTGACGTGGTAACAGATATCCTCCAGGGTTACTGGCAATGTGCTGTCGTTACCCTGCAAAACCATGCCAAGGGAGTCACCGATAAGCAGGACATCCACACCGGCCTCGCTGAGCACCTGGGCAAATGCGGCGTCATAGGCCGTCAGAGCGGCGAATGCCTCGCCTCGTTCCTTATAGTCCCGAAGGGTGTTGATGGTTGTGGCCATAACAGTGATGCCTTTGCTGTGAGAGTCAAACCGGAGCAGCGACCGGATGGTCATTCGCTGATCCGACCCGCAGGATCAGTCAAGGTTAATGCCGGTGGGGCGGTGTGGCAAGACCGGTTGTGTCGGAAGGTTCAAGTCGTTTCAGACCGTTATCATTGCACTTTGCAAGCAGGTCCCGGCAGGCTCGCTGATCCGGCAGCCGGATCTCTGCATCAATATCCAGCATGGGGCGGAGCACGAAATCCCGTTCCGCCAGGCCCGGGTGGGGAACGGTCAGGCGCTCGGTGGCGATGGTCTGATCGCCGTACAGCAGCAGATCAAGATCCAGGGTACGTTCACCCCAGCGGCGCAGGCGAACTCTACCGTGGGTGTGCTCCAGCCGTTGTAGGTGGTCGAGCAGAAGGTGGGGTTCTAATGCCGTTTCCAGCAGCACGACGCCATTGATAAAGTCAGGCTGGTCCTGTGGCCCCATGGGGCGACTGCGATAAAAAGAGGACTGCCGAAGCAGGGTGGTTTCTGGTAGCGTCGCCAGGCCGGTGACAGCCCGGGCAAGCTGCTCCAGCGGGTTGTCCAGATTACTGCCCAGACCGATCCAGGCGTGTACCCGCTCACTCATGGACTGCTGTGTCGGCTGATCGCCGGTCCCGCTGGCTTGCGACGACGCCGGCGTTTGCGTGGGCCTTGCTGGCCGAGTTGGGTCAGCATCTGCTCCCGGCCGCGGTCGTCGGCTTCCTGGAAATCAGTCCACCATTGGCCCAGTCCGGGTTCAATCTCGCCAGCCGTCTCCCTGACCAAAAGGAAGTCATAGGCGGCACGGAAGCGGGGATGCTCCATGATGCCATAGGCGCGCTTACCCTGGCGGCGGGGCAGACGCATCTGCATTTCCCAGATTTCTTTCATGGGCCCTGAAAAACGTTTGGGAATGGACGTAGCCTGTACCTGCCGACCGATAACCTTGCCTATAGACTGATGCAGCGCCTGCTGCACCGGCTCGCCGTTATCCTGACGCCGATGCCATTCCGCCTGCAGCGCCGGCCAAAGCAGGGCTGCGTACATGAAATAGGGGGTCACCGACTTGCCCTGGTGAATGCGGGCGTCAGTGTTCTGCAGGGCTTTTACGATAAGGTCGTCGGGCTGGCCGTCGGCGATGGCCTTCATTGTGGCCGGAAACAGGGGCTCTAACAGGCCGTACTGTTTCGCGAGGTGCCAGGTGGCTTCACCATAGCCGGCAGAAAACAGCTTCAGCACTTCTTCAAACAGCCGTGCCGGCGGGATGTGACTCAGCAGCGGGGCCAGTTTCCGGATCGGCGCCTCGGTGGCAGGCTCAATGGTGAACCCGAGTTTGGCCGCAAAGCGGACCGCCCGCAGCATGCGTACCGGGTCTTCCCGGTAGCGGGTTTCCGGATCGCCGATCAGGCGCAACTGGCGTTGCTGCAAATCGTTCACGCCGCCGGCGTAATCGATAACGGTAAAGTCGCGAATGCAGTAGTACAGTGCGTTAACGGTAAAGTCCCGGCGCAGGGCGTCTTCTTCCTGACTGCCGTATACGTTGTCCCGCAGTAGTAGTCCGTGCTCACTGGTACGGCGGTCGTCTTCGTCGTCGCTTTCGTCGCCACTGCCGGCGTTACCCCGGAAGGTGGTGACTTCGATCACTTCCCGGCCGAAAAGAACGTGCACGATGCGGAACCGCCGGCCGATCAGGCGCGAGTTGCGGAACAGCTCGTGAACTTCCTCCGGCGTTGCATCCGTCGCGATATCAAAATCCTTGGGCCGCTGCCCAAGCAGGATATCCCGAACGCCACCGCCCACCAGATAAGCCTCGTAGCCAGCATTGTTCAGTCGGTTGAGTACCTTTTTCGCGGGCTCGCTGATAACCGACCTGGACACATTGTGCTGATCGCGGGGAATTTCACGGCGCTGGTAAACCGGCGCTTGGGGTGGCCTGGAAGGGAACAGGGCGCGTACTCTCTTCTGTATGTTTTTCAGCATTG
>CAYMQO010000073.1:0-8292 GCA_964392405.1 uncultured Marinobacter sp. | reverse complement strand
ACGACCACCACTCCGTGGAAGATATCGGCATCACCCTCGGCCAGGCTTTCAAAGAGGCGGTGGGCGATAAAAAAGGAATCCGTCGTTACGGGCACTCCTACGTGCCGATGGACGAAGCCCTGTCACGGGTAGCGATCGACATTTCCGGACGTCCGGGCCTGGTGATGGATGTTCCCTACACCCGCGCCGTCGTCGGTGGCTTTGATGTTGACCTGTTTGAGGAATTCTTCAACGGCTTCGTCAACCACTCCATGGTGACTCTGCATATCGACAACCTGAAGGGCAAGAACACCCACCACCAGATCGAAACCGTGTTCAAGGCCTTCGGTCGCGCCCTGCGCATGGCCATTGAAATGGATGATCGCATGGCGGGTATCACGCCTTCGAGTAAGGGATTGCTTTAAGCAATCCCGCCGGACCCCTGGACTGCTCCATAGATGAATACCGTCGCCATCATCGACTACGGCATGGGAAACCTTCACTCTGCCCGCAAGGCCGTGGAGCATGTCGCACCTCACGCACAGGTCCTGGTTACCGGTGACGCCCGCCAAATCCGCGAAGCCGACCGGGTCATCCTCCCCGGCGTCGGCGCCATTCGCGACTGCATGGCTGAAATGCAACGGCAGGGCGTGGACCAGCTGGTTAAGGAAGTCTCCGCGGACCGACCATTTCTGGGCATCTGCGTCGGCATGCAGGCCCTTATGTCCCGTAGCGAAGAAAACGGCGGCGTCGACGGCATCCACCTGTTCGAACCTCAGGTACGCTTTTTCGGTAAACACCTGACCGAAAATGGCCAGCGCCTGAAAGTGCCCCATATGGGCTGGAATCAGGTATGGCAGACCGTCGACCACCCCGTGTGGCACAACATCGACGACGGCGACCGCTTTTACTTCGTGCACAGCTATTACGTGGAAGCCGCGGGCAACGACGCCATCGCCGGCCGTACCCGGTATGGTGTCGATCTCGCTGCGGCGGTTGCCAGAAATAACATCTTTGCTGTCCAGTTCCACCCGGAGAAAAGTGCCGGGGCGGGGCTGCAGCTGTTGAAAAATTTCGTTGGCTGGTCGGGTAAACACTGATCGGCTGTGGAAGGCCCGCACCTAACTTGCGATTCGGTGGGTGGTATCCCTTTCCGGGACCTTCAAAAACAGGGACGTTTTTGAAGAGCCTACAGGGATGTATTCACGGCGTGTCCCGGAAAGGGATACCATCTGCCGGAGCGCGGGCGGCGAACTCCTTAAGCCCCAAGGCCTGAGTTAAAGGACAAAAAGCTAATGCTCATCATCCCCGCAATCGACCTCAAAGACGGCAAGTGCGTACGCCTGCGCCAGGGCCGGATGGACGAATCCACCGAGTACGGTGACGATCCCGTCGCCATGGCCGCCCGCTGGGTAGACGCCGGCGCCCGCCGCCTTCACCTGGTCGACCTCAACGGCGCCTTTGCCGGCGAGCCCGTGAACGGCGAAATCGTCCGTGCCATCGCCAACCGTTACCCCGACCTGCCCATCCAGATCGGCGGCGGTATCCGCTCAGCAGAGACCATCGAAGCCTACCTCAAGGCCGGTGTGCAGTGGGTCATCATCGGCACCAAGGCCGTCAAGGAACCTGAATTTGTCACCGACATGTGCAAACAGTTCCCTGGTCACATCATCGTTGGCCTCGACGCCAAAGATGGCCGCGTCGCCACCGACGGCTGGGCCGAAGTCTCTGAAGTCATGGCTACCGACCTCGCGAAACGTTTCGCCAACGACGGCGTCGAAGCCATCGTGTACACCGACATCAGCCGCGACGGCATGATGCAGGGCGTCAACGTCGAAGCCACCGCCGCACTGGCCCAGGAAGGGGGCATCCCCGTCATCGCCTCCGGCGGTGTCACTAACATGGACGACCTGCGCCAACTGGCAACGGTTGCTGATAAGGGCATTATCGGCGCCATCACCGGCCGGGCCATCTACGAGGGCACCCTCGACGTAGCCGAGGCCCAGGCTTACTGCGACAGCCTGAAAACCGCCTGAGGAAAATAACGATGACACTGGCAAAACGAATCATACCCTGCCTCGACGTGGATAAAGGCCGCGTGGTGAAAGGTGTTAACTTCGTGGACATCCGCGACGCCGGCGACCCGGTGGAAGTGGCTCGTAAATACAACGAGCAGGGCGCCGACGAAATTACCTTTCTGGACATTACCGCCAGTCATGAGAGCCGGGACACCACCTACGAGACCGTCGAGCGCATGGCGGCGGAAGTGTTTATCCCCCTGACCGTCGGCGGCGGCGTGCGGACCGTTGAGGATATTCGCAAACTGCTCAATGCCGGCGCGGACAAGGTGTCCATCAATACCGCCGCCGTATTCAACCCCGAGTTCGTGCGGGAAGCCGCCGAGCGGTTTGGCAGCCAGTGCATCGTGGTCGCCATCGACGCCAAGCAGGTCAGTGCTGAAGGAGAAGAGCCCCGCTGGGAAATCTTTACCCACGGTGGCCGCAAGCCCACCGGGCTGGACGCCGTGGAATGGTCCCGCAAAATGGTCGAAATGGGGGCGGGCGAGCTGTTACTCACCAGCATGGACCGGGACGGAACCAAGGCCGGATTTGACCTCGGGCTGACCCGGGCGGTCAGCGATGCGGTCTCCGTACCGGTCATTGCCTCCGGCGGGGTAGGTGAGCTCCAGCACCTGGCGGACGGAGTGACCATTGGTGGCGCCGACGCCGTACTGGCCGCCTCCATTTTCCACTTCGGGCAACACACCAGTCCGGAAGCCAAGGCCTTCATGAAGGCCCAGGGCATCGAAGTACGATAAACCAGAGACAAAAACGCCGGGCATGATCCCCGGCGTTTTTCTTGTCCGCCTGAGCCGTTTGGCCAGCGCCTTCCTGTACGGTTTCCTCACTGCTGACACCTCAGAACCGGCTTCGCCTTTCGCCTTCAACACACCCACCAGTTGAAGAAAAATCCTGCAGGTTCTTGCAGAGGAGGAGTTAGCTGCTACTTTAAACAGGTATTACATCTGCATCGAAAGCGAAAACAACAACAGGGTGGCTCTATGCGACTTAAAAAACTGTACACGCCGTTCAGGGTTATCAGTTTTGTCGTGCTGGCGCTGATAGGGATAGCGATTCTCTATGCCGGTTCCATTTCGGTCCTGTACTGGACGGGTATTGGGGTATAGGCAGGCGAACCATGACAAACCGACAATCACGCATCTTCGCTGTGGCCGCCACAGCAATCTCAGCGCTTCTTTTCCTGGTGCTGACCGTCGACAGCCACCGGCAGTTTCCGGAACTGACCCAGTCCAAGAACCTCACGCCGGAGATCATCCATGGCAAGGACGTCTGGCATAAATACAACTGCATTAACTGCCACACCCTGTTTGGGGAGGGTGCCTACTATGCGCCGGATCTCACCAAGATCACCCAGCACCGGGGTGAAGCCTATCTGCAGGCTTATATGCGAGACCCCTCGAATTTCTACGACGAACAGAAGCACCGCCGGCTGATGCCCACGCAGGATCTGAGCGAGAAGGAAATCACCGACCTGATTCTGTTCCTGGACTGGGTGGCCAATATCGACAACCAGGGCTGGCCGCCGCGGCCGATTCTGGTAACCGGTGGATTTGCCGCCACGGCGGCCAGCGCCGTAGCCGGTGACCGTGACGCCGCGCCGCCAGGTACAACGCCGGTCAGTGATGACGATGATCCCCGGGCAAAAGGTCAGTACCTGTTCAGTACCGCTGTGCCTTCCTGTAATGCCTGTCATTCTACTCAGCCTGGCGCTGATATGGCGGGACCGACCATGGCAGGGCTGGTCGGCCGCACGGAAGAGCTGCTGGCTTCCGGTGAGTATCAGGGAGAAGCGAGTGACGTCGCTGGTTATATCCGCGAATCCATTGTTACTCCCAGTGCCCACGTCGTGCCCGGCGCCATGTATTCGGCGGGTGGTACATCGTTCATGCCGGATACCTATATTGACAGTCTTTCAGAAGAAGAAATTGATCAGCTGGTCGACTATCTGATGACTCTGAAGTAAGCGGGTTTGGGTCAGTTGAAAGGTGCGAGTCGTCCGATAAACAGGGAGAACAACAATGCGGTATAAATCGCAGTCTGTCGCTTACTGGTACTTTGCTGTGGCCATGGTGCTGTTCGGCCTGCAGCTCGTGTTCGGGCTGTTGTCCGCGGCCAAGTATCTCGGGCCGGACCCTCTGCTATACATCCTGCCGTTTGACGTAACCAAGGTCATTCACACCAACCTGCTGATCGTATGGGTTTTGTGTGGCTTTATGGGCGGCACCTACTGGCTGATACCCGACGAATCACGGGCTGAGCTGCACAGCACCAAACTGGCCTACATCCAGTTGATTCTGTGGACGCTGATGGGCGTTACCGCCATCATCGGTTACTTCTTCCGTTATGGCACGGGCAACAAACTTCTGGAGCAGCCGTTACCCCACAAGATCGTGATCGTGATCTGTATGCTGATCTTCCTGTACAACATCGGCATGACGATCCGTAAATCCGGTCGCTTTACCACCACTGAAGGGGTGCTGTTGCTGGGCCTGCTCAGCTCTGCGGTGCTGTTCGTACCCGCGTTGCTGCACTATGAGAACTACACGGTGTCGATCTATTACCGCTGGTGGACCATTCACCTGTGGGTGGAAGGCGTGTGGATGATGATTATGGGGGCGTTTCTGGCATACCTGCTGATCCGTCTGTCCGGCGCTGACCGGGAAGTCATGGAGAAATGGCTGTATGTGATCGTCGGGCTGGTATTCATCGCCGGCATCCTTGGTACGGCGCACCATTATTACTGGGTGGGCGTTCCGGCCTACTGGCTGCCCCTGGGGGGCTTCTTCAGCGCACTTGAACCGGCAGCGCTGGTGGGTATGGCGATGATGGCCTATGGTGCCATGCGCCGTTCCGGACTGGCTCACCCGAATGCGCTCGCGCTTCACTGGACCGTGGGCAGTGCCCTGTTCGCGATGTTTGGCGCGGGGCTGCTTGGTCTCGCGCACACGTTCCCGTCCATCAACAAATGGACCCACGGTACCCTGATCACTGCCATGCACGGCCATGCGGCGTTTTATGGCGCCTACGCCATGATCATCCTCGCCATGATCTCCTATGCGCTGCCTCAGATGTGCCCGTCACGTCCGGACAAGGGCACCAGCCTGGGCTACTGGGCATTCTGGATGCAGATGGCAGGTATGTTTGGCATGACCCTGTCGTTCGCAACCGCGGGTATTGGCCAGGTCTATCTTGAGCGGGTCATGGGCATGGGCTATCTGGATGCCCAGCTCAAGATCCAGGTCCATTTCCTGATGCTGATTGCCACAGCGTCTCTCTTTGCCATCGGCGTCGGGTTGTATATCTTCGACTTCTTCCGCTACCGTCCGGTGTTTGAGCCGACGGCTGATCCGGTACCGGAGAACGACCCAGGTCGCGCCAGGGAACCGGTGAGGGGGTCTGTCTGACGTGTCTGTAAACGAGCTGCTCAGGCCCTCTGCCCGCAACGAAGCGGAAGACAAGCCGTATTATCTTCCCTCGGGGCAGGAGGTCAGCATTTTCGAGCAATGCCACGACCGCAATCTGGCAGTTATGCTCAAGGGGCCGACCGGCTGTGGCAAAACCCGTTTTGTGGAATACATGGCCTGGCGGTTGGGCCGTCCCCTGGTCACCATCGCTTGTCACGATGACCTGACCGCCAGTGACCTGGTAGGGCGTTACCTGATCAGCCATGAGGGTACGGTCTGGAAGGATGGGCCACTCACCCGGGCGGTGCGGGAAGGTGCCATCTGCTACCTCGACGAAGTGGTGGAGGCGCGGCAGGATACCGTGGTAATTCTGCACGCGCTCACCGACCACCGGCGGATATTACCCCTCGACAAGACCGGCGAAACCCTGCAGGCGGCGCCGGGCTTTCAGCTGGTCGTTTCCTACAACCCCGGCTATCAGCGCATGCTGAAGGATCTGAAGCCCAGTACCCGGCAGCGATTTGTCGCGCTGGACCTGGATTTTCCGCCACCGGAGCAGGAAGCCGCCATCGTAGCCCGGGAAAGCGGCAGCACTGACGCCACCGCCCGGACGCTGGTGGAGCTGGGTCATCGAATCCGCGCCCTGCAGGACCGGGGTCTGCCGGAGGTGCCCAGCACGCGTCTGCTGATTGCCACGGCCAGCCTGATCAATATGGGTGTGGCCCCAAGAGAAGCCTGCTATGCCGGGCTGGTGTCGCCCTTATCGGATGAGGAATCGCTAGTGGGGGCGATGCGTGATCTGGTGGACCTCACGTTTGTCTGACGCTGTTCCGGCGGGCCGTATAGCAATCGTCTCTGGGGTACCCAATCATGGCTGAAGCTGAAGACGTACTGACCGATGCGGCCCGCCATGCCACGGTATACGCCCAGTCCCTGTGGCGTCGATATCGCACGCCGCAGGATAGCGAGCCCACGACCCTCCTTGACGACGTTGCTGCTCGCCTGGACCTGCTGATTACCGCGATATTCGGTGAGAGCTGGTCCATCCGCATCGCCCAGCCCCCGGCCCATGCCACCATGCTGGCCATCTTCTTCCGCCACGACCGCAAGCCGCGTCAGCGAATTGCCGTACCGGCTACGGATGGCTTCTCAGTCTGGCTGCCCCGGGACCTGGGCCTTGGTGACACCGGCCTGACGGTGCTGCTGTTCCGCACCATGGCCATGCAGCAGGTGGTCCGTGCGCGGCGGGGTAGTGCGACAGCAATTACGGAGAATCTCCGGCCCCTGGAAGCGGACCTCTACCTGTTGCTGGAAGCCTATGCAGCAGATTTTGAGCTGACGGAACTGCTGCCGGGTATGGCGCCCGGGATGGATCAGCTTCGCCAGATCGCGTTGAAACAACGACCGCCATTGCAACAGTTCCCCCAATCCCGGCAACCGCTGGAAGCCCTGTACAGGTCTCTGCTTGAGCTGCCCATGGGGCTGTTTCACAGCACGGTGCCCCGTACCGATTGCCCGGAAGAATCCCTGGCTCAGGCATCCGCGTTGATAGCGCAACTGGGCCTGGTGCCGGACGATAGCCGGGAAAAACTCCTGGGTCCCCGCCCGCTGATGAGAGACTGGTGGACCGGAGAATTCCGCCAGCGACCCGACGCCCGGACCCTGACTGAAGACGTCGACGATCAGATCGAAGACGACGACAACGAAGAGGCGCCCCGTAGCGGACGCCTGCCCCGACGGCCGGAGGAGCGTAAGCCCACGGAGGATGAAGAGCGGGAAGAGAAGAGCGACAGCGTCTGGATCATGCAAACGGAAGATTCCCACCCCCACGCGGAAGACCCCATGGGCATGCAGCGACCCGTGGACCGGGATGAAGACACCAGCGCGGATGAATACGGCGATATGGTGTCGGAACTGTCTGAGGCCCGGCTGGTGTCCACCCCTGGCCGTCCCAAGGAAGTGTTGATGTCGGATGATCCGCCGGATGCCAGGGCGTGGCAGGAACTCAAGGCGGCCATCGCCGATGGCGAAGGCTTCACCTATCCGGAATGGGACTACCGTAACCAGCGCTACCGGGACCCGGGGGCAACGGTGCGCCTGCTGTCCTGCGGGCAGGGTTCCAGCGAGTGGGTGGAGAAAACCCTGGCGGGATACGGTGCCGCTCGTACCGAAATCCGCCGTCGTTTTGAGCTCTTGCAGGCGCGGCGGGTACGGTACCGTCGACAGACCGAAGGGGATGATATTGACCTGGAAGCCTACACCGAGAGCTACGCCGATTTTCGTGCTGGTTTGCCCATGGCAGAGGGGCTTTACCAGACGAATCGTTCCAGCGACCGCAACATGGCAATTATGCTATTGATTGATATCAGCGGGTCGACCGATAGCTGGGTCTCTGCGGACAAGCGCATTATTGATGTGGAGCGGGAGGCCCTGTTACTGGTCTGCGAAGCGCTGGAGGCGCTGGGCGAGCCTTATGCCGTGCAGGCATTCTCCGGCGAGGGACCGAATGCGGTAACCGTGCGGCAGGTGAAGGACTTCAGCGAGCGTTACAGCCGGGATGTCGCCCTGCGAATCAGCGCCCTTGAACCCCAGCACTACACCCGCGGCGGCACAGCGATCCGCCATGCAACGGCCGGGCTGATGCAACAGCAGGCCGCTCACCGACTGCTACTGGTGCTGTCCGACGGCAAACCCAACGACAAGGATGATTACGAAGGCCGGTATGGCGTAGAGGATATGCGCCAGGCCGTTACTGAAGCGAGCTTGCAGGGCATCTATCCGTTCTGTCTGACTATTGACCGGCAGGCCGCCGCCTATCTGCCCCGGAT
>CAYMQO010000072.1:5991-8314 GCA_964392405.1 uncultured Marinobacter sp. | reverse complement strand
GGCGCCCATACGCCCGCCCCAGAGGCGAAGCCGTGATCCCATGGATAATGATTGACGCCGTTACAAGCAGACTCCCAGCCACCCAGGCGATCTCCATACCGGTCTCTCGATAGATGTAGAGCCCGTAGTAGACTGCGGAAATACCGATAGGCCCAAACCAGCCCGCGAGGCCGGCGATGGGAAGATCCCGCCATTCCCTGATCAGCGGCCTGAGCAGCAGAATGACCGGCAGACGTCGCAGCAACAATATCGTGATCACCAGCGCAACACCGCCCCAGCCGAGTCCCCGCCAGTCCCCCACCGGCAACATCAGTCCGAACAGCATAAACACCGGCAGGGTGAATAGCAGGTTGACCGCTTCCTGAATCCTGGCCTCTTCCGAACGATCGCTGCCCTTCACCTCCTGGTCGAACGCAACGCCGGCGATGAAGACAACCAGGAGCCCATCCATTTTGAGGAACTTTCCCAACCCCAACGCCAGCAACGTCAACGCCAGAGTGACCGACAGAAAAGATGGCTGATCGATGTACTCCCGGCGTTCGGCAAAACGCAACAGCTTACCGACGACAAGGCCGAGAATAATACCCAACACAACAGCGCCGCCGATCTCCCACAGCCAGACTTTCCATAACCACTGGTTCATTGCAGAGGTAACGCTGGTGCTTACCAGTAACACCGGCACCATGACCAGCGGCAGCGCCAGCCCGTCATTTAACGCAGATTCCGCGGAGAGCGTATGCCGAAACCGTCCGGGCAGGTTCTTCTGTGCCACGCTGCCCGTGACAATGGAACTGGCGACTACAGGGTCTGTTGCACAGACCGCCGCGCCGATCGCCAGCGCCGCCAACAGCCCAACCTCCAGGAACCCAAACGCCAGAGTGGCACTGATCAGACAGAACAGCGGCATCCCTATTGCCAATAGTACAAAAAGGGATTTCCAGTGCTCGAAGATAAAGCGGCGAGGAATGCGCAACGCGATACCCATCAGGCTAATGGCCAGCGTCAGCCGGGCAGCTTCCTCGAGAATCAGATGCGGACTGCCCCAGCGGTAGGGGTCCAGCCAATTCGCACCGACAGGCCCGACCACCGCACCAACGGCGAGCGCCACCATGGGCAGGGACACCCAACTGCGATTAATCGGGCTGGAGAACATTGCCACCAGAATGACGCAGGCACCCGCCAGCGCCAGGGACAGATTGAGGTCAGTCATGACGAACAGCATAGCCCAGAGCACCGATGAGGCCCCCGCCCTGCCATTACCTTTAGGTAAGTCACCCTTCGAAACCGCGCCTTGAGTGCTAGTTTTATCAGAGCAGTACTCCATTGGGCAGATAGAGGACTTTCTGATGAAACGGTCAGAAGAAGACAAGGCAGAAGGCACAGCCGACAAAATCAAAGGCAAAGCCAAGGAAGTTACGGGCAAGGTCACCAACGACCGGGAGACCGAGGCAGAAGGCAGGCTTGATCAGGCCAAGGGAAGCGCCAAGAAGGCCAAGGGGAACCTCAAGGACTCAGTCAAATCAGGAACCAAATAGCCATATCGGCCCGGGACCGCCCCGAGCCACCGGTACGGCTATTCCAGCCTCGCGGAGGTATATATGGGACAGATAATTGCGTGTCACCTGGAACTTCAGGAGCGGGCTGAAGCACTGGTCACTGCCATTGAAAACCTCGGTATCAGTCGCAGCAAAACGACAGTCTTTTATCTCAAACCCGACGGGCAGCACCACCTGATGCCCCTTGGGGGTGATAAAGATGCCTCACCAGGGGCCTCAGGATCCGGAAAAGCGGCATGGGTAGGAAGTGGTATCGGCGCTGTCGCCGGTGCTGCCATAGGCTCCGTCGGCGGACCAGTAGGTGCAGTTGCGGGCGCGGGGGTCGGGGCCTATACCGGCTCCCTGGCCGGCGCGGTCACCGGAACAGATAAAACACCAGAATCCGAAGATCAAACGGACAAACAGGAGCCCGCCATTGACCGGGAAGCCGGGCTACACGTGGCGGCAGAAATCGACGGTAACGCACGTCAGGATGTGGTGACGCTTATGCGTCAGTATGACGGCGGCCAGATAGAGGAAGCCGAGGGACATATTGAAGACGGCGAATGGATCGGCTTTGACCCCAGACAGCCCGTTCACCCCGTAACCTGAACGGCGGATGTTACATCCGGATCACTGATTACGGTAACCGGCTTAGCAGCCGGTTATTTTTTGACCAGAACCTGTCGTCGAATTAATTTTTTCTGACTGTTATTCCTGCCTTTTCCTTTTTTTACCCCCACTCATGAACCAATGGCTCTAATCTGAAACTCGCCACGGAAATCCGA
>CAYMQO010000072.1:0-5891 GCA_964392405.1 uncultured Marinobacter sp. | reverse complement strand
GCTAGCAAACCAGTTTGTCAACTTGCGCATATTTGCTTTATGTGAGTCACCGATAACCCTCTTTTTATGGGTTTCGCGTGATAGCTCGAAGAAACTCTGACTTCTACACTGCTTCGGAACCTGGCAGGACGGTATATAACCCCTGAATACAGGCGAGTGACAGGTATCATAGCTGTAATGTGATTCCTTAACTTTGGGAAACAAAACAGTAATATTAAACATAATATATAACAAGAGGTTTTTTACATGAAACTGTCTAAAGCAAAATTCGGAATGGCAGCAGTTCTTGCGTCAGGCATGATGATCACCGGTACTGCCCTCGCAGCCAGCGTTGGCGGTGGCGGCGGCACTGGCAGCAATTGCCGTGTCAGCCTTGACAACGGCTCAGGTGCAGTATTCTACGTTCCGAGCGGTGGTAGCGGCACATACAACATCCTGGGCTGGGGTAACGGCACCGGTGGTACCGTGTCTGTGTACAACGGTCTGCTCCAATCCGTAGCACAGCAGTGTATCCTGGTTGCTGCGGCCACTACCTCCAACTCTGGTAGCGGTCGTGAAGTCGAAAGCGCCGTCAACCAGGCCAAGAGCCGCTACAGCAACATCGTGGGCAGCAACCCGAAAGTCTGTACTTCCGGACACTCCCAGGGCGGCGGCGGTTCCTTCAACGCAGCCAACCGCCTGGGTGCAGACTGTGTTATCGCCGTACAGCCTGATACCGTTTATACAACCAGCATCGATCGTCCTGTCGCCAGTAACGTCGATGTGGTCTGTATCTTCACTACTTCAGACACCCTGGCTCCGGCTTCGCCGTTCAACGCCAACAACTGCCGTCGTAACTCAACCCGTTACACCCAGGAAACCACCTCCGGCGGACACTTCGCTCCGATTTACGGTGACGGTGGCGCACCCGGCCGGGTTATGCGCGAGTACGCAGCCCGCTGGCTCGTTAACTGATAGCTTTAACGTCTAGCAAAGAACCCCGACCCTCACGGGTTGGGGTTTTTTTGGTTCCTGTTCCAGTTTGTGAGGAAACGGTATGAAGGCACGTTCGAGCGCTTGTGCCATCGTTCTGATGGGCACTTTTTTTACGGGAATGTACAGCCAGGTCGCAGTGTCCGGGCAGGCCCCGGAGACGGACACCGCCTACGACCAGGAAAGCTTTGAAGATCTGAACGATCGTTTCAGCTACGCCTATGGCTATGACCTGGCGGAGAAATTCAAAGCCGAAGGTCTGGAGCTGAACGTCGAGCTGATGGCCGACGGGATGCAGGCAGTGTTTAACGACTCAGAAAAGAAAATGTCAGCCGGGGAAGTAGCCGCAACTCTGGAAATATTCCGCGAGATCCAGATCAAGCGCCGGGAAGCAGAGCAGGCGGTTGCTGCTGAGAAAAACAAGAAGGAAGGTGAGGCCTTTCTCGCCGCTAACGCCAAAAAAGATGGTGTCGTGGTTACCGAAAGTGGCCTGCAATACAGGATCCTATCGGAAGGCACCGGGGACTACAGGCCCACGGATGACGACGAGGTCACCGTCAACTATCGTGGCATGTTCGTAGACGGCACCGAGTTTGACAGCACATACGCGCGGAACGAACCCTACAGTGTACGCGTCAAGCAACTGATTCCCGGCTGGATTGAAGCGCTGAAAATGATGTCAGAGGGCGCCAAATGGGAAATATATATCCCGGCTGAAATTGCTTACGGGGAAAACGGCTCAGGTGAGTATGTTGGCCCTAACGCCACCCTGATATTCGAGGTAGAGCTACTCGAGATCCATCGGGAAGAGGCATAACCTCACTGATCGGAACGGCGCCTGGCTCACACCTTTTATGTCGACCGGCACCGTTCCACTTCTAACCCACTATTATATTAACCTTTTCTTTATAACCAGCAATAAGTGAGTAAGGTTCATTTTAATTACCGAACGATCTTTCCATCGCGAACCATGCAACATCGATTCAATTTGATTAACCATTAATTGGCCGATTGCGCCCCTCATGTCATGGCCTCCCCGACAATGAACTCCTACTCTGCTCATGAGCCTGAACAAAGGCTCTTGAAGCCTCCGGCCGGGGGCATCCTTGGCACTGAACATTGCAGATGGCGCAGTAACCCACTTCAAGTGCAACTCTGAAACAAAGACAACTGAGATAATCAAAAGGAATTTGCTATGAAGCTTACAACTACAATCAAGCTCGGTGGTATGGCTGCCCTTTTAGCCGGCGGGATGTTCATGGCGGGTGCCGCATCCGCAGCGACTCCTCCTGGCGGAGGCGGCGACTCCTGCCGTGTAAGCGAAGACCGTGGCTCCGGCGCACGTTTCTTCGTTCCCACTGGTGGTAGCGGTAACTACAACATTCTGGGCTGGGGTAACGGCACCGGTGGTACCGTGTCTGTGTACAGCGGTCTGCTGGAGTCCATTGCCGAGCAATGCATCCTGGTTGCTGCTGCAACCACCTCTAACTCAGGCAACGGCCGTGACGTAGAAAGCGCGGTCAACCAGGCGAAGAGCCGTTACGCCAACATCGTTGGCTCTGACCCGAAAGTCTGTACCTCCGGTCACTCCCAGGGTGGCGGCGGCGCGTTTAACGCGGCCAACCGTCTGGGCGCGGACTGCGTTATCGCCGTTCAGCCAGACACTGTGTTCACCACCCGTATCGACCGTCCGGTTGCCAGCAACGTTGATGTTGTCTGTATCTTCAGCACAGGCGACGTTCTCGCGCCGGCCCTGCCGTCCAACGGTCGTAACTGCCGCAACAACTCCACTCGCTACACCCAGGAAACCACTTCTGGTACCCACTTCGCACCTATCGGTGGCACCGGTGGCGCTCCTGGCCGCGTAGCACGTGAGTACGCAGCCCGCTGGCTGGTCAACAACTGATCCAGGCCAGTGTTGCACCCTGAAAGCCCCGGCCTCGCGCCGGGGCTTTTTTATGGCCGTAGGCTTGACTACAAACGTGACCGGAAATCTTCCAGACCTTCGGTATGCCGGCTGAGAATCGCCATGAATGCTTCGTTTTCATGGTCAATCTCAACCCGCTTCGCCCTTGCCTCTTCCATTGCCGCTTTTCGCGCTGCAACCCAACGATCCATTTTCTCGATGGCTTCCTGGTTCCAGGCGTCGTCTTCGTCAGTCCACTGACCAATTTCCCTCAGGTACCGAATGGTTCCGTCGTGAACCGGAAGCGGAGAGCGATTCAGGTAGTCCCGGAAGTTTTCCAATGCCATTCTGGACGCCAGAATGTGAGTGTTCTTATAGAGATCGTATTTCTCATGGAACCACTTGGCCATGTTATACGCATACTCTTCGTCCGCATCGGCCGGCAGAACGTAAAGGAAGTTTGAGATCAGTCCTTCCACGCCCCGTCCACTGGAAACCCCAAGCTCCATTTTTGCCGGCACGGTCATGGGGCGGTGATCCAGAAACCGTTCCCAGCCTTCCGTATTACTCATATCCATGGGCAGCCACCGGATGCCGCCTGGTGCACCTTCCATCTCCGAAAGGACGCTGCTCGTCGGAGTACAGTAGGCGACGTCGGCGCGACCTTCAACAACGGATCGACAGCTCTCGCCATAGCTGCCGGCGGAGATATAGCGGAATTTTTCACTGACTTCGTCTTCGCTTAAACCCAGATACGCCGGTAGCGCTTTTTTAACGGCCGTGACCATGGGCGGTGACTGAATCGCAACGGAAATGCGTCCGCCCCGCTCCTTTAGGTCCTCCATCGACTGGATCGGGGAGTCCCCCGCCACCACGAAGCCCCATGGAGTATCGTTGTGATGCCAGAGAATACGCTGGGCCGCAGGGCTGGTAGAGACATAGCCGCCGATGCCCAGGGTCTGGAATCTCACTTCGGCGGAAGAGACGGAAACAAACCGGAAGTCCCCTCGCTCAACAAGACGACGATACCTTTGCGCCTCGTTGTCTTCGGGAACTACCCGAACCATTGAACCAACATCTTTTTGAAGAATCGGGGCCCAGCCATTGGTTGAGGCAAAGCTGCCGCCGGACGTGCCCGCTGCACCGATCACCATGAGGCGGGGCATCTGGAATTCTGAGGTTTCCGCAACAGCGGCTGAACCAAGGGCAAGACCTGCAACCAGGGCGACAGCAGTGCCGGCGACCCGCCGGGTTCTGGATTGGATCATCTGAAAGCTCCACATTGTTTTTATAATTCAGTGACAGTGATCGAAGCGGGAAGTCCGATCACTGACGAGTCATGGCGTCACAGCTCTGGCGGCGAGAACCACGGGGGTGGTGGCCTTGAGCCTGACACTTGTCAGGCTATTGAGGAAAATTCCATTCGTCAACTAACTAAACAGCTGAAAAGCGCTGGCGCTTTCAGTTTCCCGGCGTCGTAACACCACTCAGGGCGTACATCTTCCACCGACCATCCACCCTGGTGAAAGCATAGTAAGCATGGACGTGTTCGATGACGGACCCGTCTGCCCGGCATCGGGTGGCGGATGCCTCGATCCGGCCTTCTGTCTCGCTGATCGCCACGACATCAAACGACCAGTCCCGGGAGTGATCCCAGCCCTTCTCGGCTTTCAGCCGTGCGGGGTCTACCGGATACTGGTCGTAGAGTTTGACCTGGCCATTACTGATGTACGCGACCGGATACTGAACCACCTGATCAATCAGCGTCAGATCGTTGTTGCTGAAACCCACCACATAGTAGTCCTGATACGCTTTACGAAGTTCTTCTTTGAGTATTTCCAGAGTCATTGGTTAGCCTTTTTTCTTGTGAGATGAACCGGTCGATCCGGGGGTCACTGTCAACAATAACTGGTCGCAAATCAACCGTCTGACAAGACAGGGCGAGTCTGTGTGTCGGTTAATTTTACATGCCTCCCATCCGTTCAGTGACGGCAAGCGCTTCATGTCGCTTATTTTTCAGAGATTTGTACAAAATGGTAACGAACTTGCTGGGCAGGCTTGGTCGCGACACGGAGTCCGCCTTTTCGCGAGGTGTTGCGGATAAAAACCACTGATCAAGGAAGCAAGATATGGACTTTCAAAAAAACACAAGCAGGTTCCGCTGCGCCGCGGGCTTGCTGGGCTGCATGGTCGCCGCGCCGGTATTGGCGGATTCGATCGACCCTGAGGCCTTTACGGCTACGCTGGCTGTTGGCGAATCCATTACCATCCAGAAAACGGTAACCGTCAGTGCCGGTTCACCGTCAACCTCCCGGGCAGACGTGTTCTTTCTGGTAGATACCTCCGGCTCTATGGGCGGTATCATTAACTCCGTCAAGTCCAACGCCGGCAGTATCCTTTCAAGCACATCAGGGTTTGGCGATATCGCCTGGGGTGTCGGAAGCTATGAAGACTTTCCTACCAGCCCCTGGGGCGGATCCGGTGACGAAGCCTGGCGCCTGAACCAAGCCATTACCACGGACGCGGCACTGGTACAGAACGGCATCAACTCCCTGACGCTTGGTTACGGCAACGACGGCCCTGAGTCTAACCTCTATGCACTCAGCCAGGCCGCCTCAGAAGCCAGCTGGCGCGCTGGTGCACAGAAATTCGTGGTGTGGTTTGGCGACGCTGAAGGACACGACCCCGATACCACCCCCGGCTACCCCGGCCCCACTCTCAGTCAAACCATTGATACCCTCACCGGTGAAATGATCACAGTTATCGGTGTGAACAGCGGCTATGTTTCCGGTGGGTTGGACCAGACCGGACAGGCTACCGCAATCACCGACGCCACCGGCGGCAACTATGTCAGCATTGGCAGCAACCCGGGCGACCTGATTGTCGACACCATCCTTGACTCTCTGGAAGCGGCGTTTGCCGTTTACAGCCAGGTGTCGCTGGCTGCCTACGACAACCTGCCGGGCGTGGACGTTAGCATTTCTGCCGGTTATTTCGGCAGCTACGATCGCAG
>CAYMQO010000071.1:6170-8320 GCA_964392405.1 uncultured Marinobacter sp. | reverse complement strand
TTTTACCATGAAATTAATGGAGCAACTGAGCATCCGTTCACGTCTGTTGATTGCAGTGCTGGTTCCAGTCATCGTGATCGCAGGAATCTCTGCGTGGATCACTGTTGATCAACTCAGACACAGCGGCGAGCAGGAAGTGCTCCGATTGCGTGCAAATCTGATTGATGCTCACAAGGAAGGGCTAAAGCACATTGTGGAAGCGGCACGAACCGCTATTGAAGATGACTATTCAAACCCCTCGTTGAATGAAGAAGAAGCCAAGCGGCGGGTTCGCGCGACCATTCGCTCCATGGGGTTTGGAGACAACAACTACATTTACGCCTATACCCATGACTCCTTCAATCTAGCGTTCCGCCCTAACCCCTCGGCCGAGGGCTATGTCAAGAACAGTACGCCGGAGTCCCGTGCGTTACTGCGCTCCCTGTTTGAAGCCGGCGCTTCCGGTGATGGTTTCCACGCGTATGACTGGAATAACCCGGCAACCGGTAACGTGGAGCCAAAGCTCTCCTACTCCCTGCACCTGGAAAAGTGGAACTGGGTAATTGGCGCCGGTATCTATGTGACGAGCGTCGATACCGCCGTTAACGCCGCCCGGGCAGATATCAACGCCCAGACCAATCGTGCACTGCTGACCATTGTCGGACTTACGTTAGTGATCGTGCTGATCGCGATTGGCTTCGGCGCCCTCATGGGACGCAGCATCATCAATCCCCTCAACCGGGTTACCCGCACCATGGAAGACATTGCCCGGGGCGAAGGCGATCTTACCCGCCGGCTGCCAGATGATGGCAAGGATGAACTGGCCGACCTGGGCCGTCAGTTCAACGCCTTTGTGACCAAGATCCACACCACCATTCGGGAAGTGGGCGATACAACCGATCAGGTGGCATCCGCGGCCGAAGAACTCAGCCGCGTCGCTGATGAAACCCGCGCGTCGGTACAGGCACAGGGGTCCGAAACCGACCAGATCGCCTCAGCGATTAATGAAATGGCAGCGACGATCCATCAGATTTCCCGGAACGCCAACGAAGTGCAGAGCGCGGGTGCTGATGCAGACCGGCTGGCCAAAGACGGTGGGGCAACCATGACCGGCTCCCAGCAGTCAGTTAATGAGCTGTCGCAGAACATTATGGAGAGCGCTGAGACCATTGATGCCCTGGCAGCCCGCAGCGACGAGATCCAGAAGGTTCTGGATGTGATTCACGAAGTCACCGACCAGACCAACCTGCTGGCGCTGAACGCCGCCATTGAAGCGGCCCGCGCCGGTGATCACGGACGTGGCTTTGCGGTGGTCGCTGATGAAGTGCGGCAACTGGCCCGGCGCAGCGGCGAGTCCGCTGGCCAGATTCGTGAAATGATCGACGGCTTTATCAGCGAGTCCCGCAGCGCTGTGGAGCGTATGCGCTCTTCACAGGGCCTGTCAGAGCAGACTGTGGAGCGGATCAACCATGCCAGCTCCGCACTTGGCACTATCGAACGGTCAGTCGAGCACATCCACGACCAGGTCACTCAGATTGCGGCTGCCGCCGAGCAGCAAAGCCAGGTTGCAGAAGAGATTAACCAGAACGTCGTCCGCATCGTCGAGGCAGCGCAGAACAGTGACACTGGCGTCACCCAGACCAACGAAGCCAGCAGCGAACTGGCCCGTCTTGGTGAGCGTCTGAGAGAGCTGGTGTCCCAGTTCCGGGTGTAAAGCACGAGCAGGCTGAAGGCGGGGCGCGTCTCAGGACGTTGCCCCGGACTCAGCCTCGCTGTCTTTGGAGATTTCAGCAATGACCAGCCGGTCGCGGCCCTCGGCTTTGGCCCGGTAGAGGGCACGGTCAGCGATCCGGAACAGGGTCTGACGGTCCGTGCCATGGTCAGGGACACAGGCCAGCCCGCCGGAAAAGGTTAATCCTGCTGGCCCTTCGGGACTGAAATCGAAGGCCTTGAACGACGTTTTCAGGCGCTCGATCACCAAGGCCGCACCGGCGGGATCCAGCCCCGGCAACACCATCACAAACTCTTCACCGCCCATCCGGGCCGTGGCGTCCTGCTTGCGACTGCCCTCCTGCAGCAACTTGCCCAGCGCCGTCAGTACACGATCCCCCATCTCATGACCCCATTGGTCGTTGACGCGCTTGAAGTGATCCAGATCGATAAGACAGACA
>CAYMQO010000071.1:0-6070 GCA_964392405.1 uncultured Marinobacter sp. | reverse complement strand
CATCCATACGGAGCTCATCCACCACCTTTTGTCCGGAGAACAGCCCGGGTACAAACTCTTCCAGGGGCTCGCCCCGCGCAAACGTCCTGCCCGCCCGCTCCAGATGCTCCCGGGCGACCGGGTTGGCGTCCACCAGGCGCCCCTGGGCGTCCGTCACCAGCACACCGTCCTGCATGTGGTGGAACACCAGGGATCGTGCAATCGGCATCACGTCCAGGAAACCCTGTTTGCGGATGTTCAGCAGCATAAGGATAGCCGTAGCCAGGAAGCCAAACGGACTGATATCCATGCCTTCCAGCGCCGGTGGAACCAGTTGCAGAATGGTGATGATATTGGCGGCGGAGGCGATGACCCCACCGATTAATACCAGGCTGGCCTGCACCCGATAGGCTCGGGACCGGACAATAAAGCGGATCATGATGATGTAGGCGATCAGGGCCAGCAGGTACGAATACAGTGTATGCAGCCAGAACGCTGGCCCGCCCAGGAACTGATCGTCCGTTCCGGGCAGAAAGCCGCCAAGAAACCAGTCGTGAAAGAAACCATCGGTAAGCGCCACCGACAGGACCAGAACAGGCTCAATGGCCAGCAAAAGGAGCAGCCGCCAGCTGACACGGTCTCGTATGCCGGTGTACTGCAAAACAAACACCAGAAACGAGGCGGGCAGAATACACGCCCCGATGAACATCAGGCGGAACCAGAACAGTGGCATGCTTTCGGGCTGGGGAATCAGGTCAGGCGCGGCCGGCCGCAGAAGCTGTATCGCAAAAAACAGTGTCCACCAACTGTTACCCACCATCACCAAGGCGACGGTCCTGGCGGCAGGAATCTCGCGCCGGGCCCAAGCATAACGGGCCAGAAGGAGCGTTAACACGCAGGACAGAAACAATGCCGTAATATAAAACATCCACCGGCTCCGGGTTCAGTTTGCCAAACAGGTTATTGTTTTTATCGTCGATATGTTGGAAAGTCTTACGCGTCTCCGAACAAAAACGAGACATTCAGGGGATGGTATCGATTTTTTATCGAGCAAGAGCTCGAAAATAGAGCCTCCCCCGAACCTATGGAACAAAAATAAAACAGAAAAAGGTAGCGACAGGGATGCTTTTTGCGCCTTTTGAGTACGAGAAGTGAGACGCCCGTGGCAGTTACACATTCCCCGTTGCAGCGTGAACTGCAGAAAACCCGAAAGCGTTCTTCCGGGACCACACCCGCTGAGGCATTCAGTCGCGCCCGCCGTATCTGGCTGAAAGGCGAACGCCTGCATCTGGCCGATCTTGCCGAAGAGCTGGGCATAGGCCGCGCCACGCTGTTCCGCTGGGTGGGCAATAAAGACCTCCTGCTGGGAGACATTCTCTGGTCGCTGTATGCGCCCATCCGTGCCTCCATTGTAGCTTCAACTCCAGGCACCGGGGTAGATTATATCGTCGGGGTATATCGGCGGATTACCATTGAGCTGGTACGGGCCAAGCCACTGCGGGACTTCATCAAGCAGGACCCGGAGCACGCCCTGCGAGTGCTGACCTCATCCGCTTCCAGCATGCACAGTCGGGTGGTAGAAGCCAACACCGTAATGATTCAGGACCAGATCGACAAGGGCCACCTGAAGAAGCCGCCCATGCGGGTCGAAAGCCTGTCCTACTTTATGGTGCGCCTGGCGGAAGCCTGCCTCTATTCCGACGTTATTGTTGGCCGGGAGCCCAACATTGAAGAGGTTGAAGAGGCCTGCCTGGCGGTCCGGATTCTGCTTGGCGGCAAGCCCTGAACTCCCGAGGGCCGGATGTCGGCCAGGGAGTTCATGGGGCTGTCGCCATTATCTGACCGCAATCGGCCTGTTACCGGTCGATAATCGCCATGGTAATCCGGGAGATACAGCTCAGCTTGCCATCTTCCGTCTCAATCCGGATTTCCCACACCTGAGTCGAACCACCAATATGCAGTGGCCGGGCTGTGCCATATACCCAGCCGGAACTGACCGAGCGAATATGGTTGGCATTGATTTCCAGCCCGACACCAACGGTATTGTTCTTCTTCATGCAGTGATTCGCTGCCACGCTGCCCAGGGTTTCCGCCAGCAATACCGATGATCCGCCGTGGAGAATGCCGAAGGGCTGAACGGTCCGGCTGTCTACCGGCATCCGGGCACGAAGGAAATCGTCTCCCACCTCCGTAAACTCGATGCCGAGACTTCGCACCGCGGTGTTCTCGTTCTGCTTGTGAATGGATTCAAGGTTTGGGGTAACCGTCCAGATGCTGCTCACAATAAGTCCTCGATCGTTTTTTATTCGAATGTGCGGGGTCGGGGCCCGCGCCAGCACGGGCCTCTCTGTTCCAACAAAAAGCGGGCATTCTCCCTGGGGATGAATGCCCGCTTTCATTAGCTTCCAATATGTACCCTATCGGGCACCGGCTTTACAACTGCAGGGCCCGGACTTCCAGAAACTCTTCCAGTCCCCACTTGCCGAATTCACGGCCAATGCCAGAGTGGCCGAAGCCGCCAAACGGAGCCAGCGGGTTAAACGCGCCGCCGTTAACAAACACCTGACCGGTGCGCATCTTGCCGGCGACCTTCTTCGCTTTGTCCTGATCCCCGGAGAACACCGCGCCAGACAGCCCGTAAGCCGTGCCGTTGGCAATACGGATGGCTTCTTCTTCGGTTTCGTAGGGGATCACGCAGAGTACCGGCCCGAAGATCTCTTCCTGGGCGATACGGCTGTTGGGGTCCACGTTACCGAACACCGTGGGCTTGACGAAGTAGCCTTGCTCCAGCCCTTCCGGTGCCTCGGCACCACCGGCCACCAGAGTCGCACCTTCTTCGATGCCCACCCTGATGTAGTCCCGTACTATGTCACGCTGGGCAGCAGACGCCAGCGGGCCCATGCGGGTGTTTTCGTCCAGCGGATCGCCCAGCTTCACGCCGTTGGCGATGGCACCGGCAATTTCGCAGGCCTGGTCGTGCTGATCCTTGTGAACCAGCATACGGGTCAGTGCGGTGCAGGTCTGGCCGCTGTTCTGCAGGCAGTTCATAAAGGTGCCCTTGACGGCAGCCTCCAGATCCGCGTCCGGCAGGATGACGGAAGCAGACTTGCCGCCCATTTCCAGCGCAATCCGCTTGAAGTCATCCGCCGCCGCGTGGGCGATAAGATGCCCGGTGCGGGTGGAACCGGTGAAGGACACCATATGCACCTTCGGGTGCTTGATCAGCGTATCACCCACTTCCTGGCCCAGACCGCACACCATATTGAACACGCCCTTGGGCAGATCGCTGTCGTCCAGGATTTCCGCCAGGATAAAGGCACTCTGCGGAGAAACCTCACTAGGCTTGAGGACCACCGTGCAGCCCGCCGCCAGCGCCGGAACCACCTTCAGGATGACCTGGTGCAGCGGGTAGTTCCAGGGCGTGATACAGCCCACCACGCCTACTGGCGCGTACTGAACCTCAGAGTTACCGGACTGCTCGGTAAACGGATAGTTGGGCAGCAGGTCCAGATAGGTCTCGGTGACTTTAATCGGCATGCCAGCCTGGATGATTCCGGCCAGCTTGATGGGCATACCCACTTCCCGGGCGACCGCCTGGGCGATTTCCGGGGCGCGGGCTTTCAGGCCGGCGTGCAGTTGGCGGATAACCTCGATGCGCTTCTCAAGAGGCGTCTCGCTCCAGCTTTCGAACGCCGCATCGGCTGCTTCAATCGCCTGCTCCATGGTAGCGCGGTCGGCGGACGGGACCTTGGCGATCACCTCGCCTTTGGTGCCTTCGTGCACATCGATGGTGTCGCCGGACCAGTCTATCCACTGGCCGTTGATGTAGTTCTTGCTCAGGTTGTTCATGGTACTGCTCCTTCCGGGAGTCAATCCGATTTAATCGAAAACGATCACGCCGCGGGCGTTCTTGCCGGACAACATATCCTCAAACGCCTGGGGGGCCTCATCAATGGTATAAGTCTGGGTAATCAGCTCATCCAGCTTCAGGCGGTTGGCCTTGTAGAGGTTCAGGATCTTGGGGAAGTCGTACTGGGGACGTGCTGAGCCCAGCCAGCTACCCTTGAGGGTACGCTCGTCGGCAGGCAGCGCAAAGGTGCTGATGGACGTCTGGTCTTTCATGTCCGCCACTCCGACCACAACCACGGTGCCGGCACGTCCCAGGGACTTGTAGGCCTGCTCTACGACCTTGCCATGACCGACGCATTCGAAGGCATAGTCTACGCCACCGGCGGTGAGTTTCTTGATGGCCTTGCTGACGTCTTCCACTTCATTTGTGTTGATGGTGTGCGTCGCGCCGAACTCTTTTGCCATTTCCAGCTTGGTATTGTTGGTGTCCACAGCGATAACCATTTCCGCGCCCGCTGTGACACAGCCCTGAATCGCGTTCAGGCCGACACCACCGATACCAAAGACCACCGCACGGGACCCCGGCTCAAGCTCAGCGGTATTAAAGACGGCGCCAACGCCGGTAATCACGGCGCAACCCACCAGGGCCGCGCTGGGCATGGGCAGGTCTTCGTCGATTTTTACACAGTTGTCTTCATGGAGGGTGGCGTACTCGGCCATGACGCCGCAGGCGCCGAACACGTACAGGTCCTCACCGTCCTTGCCATGGGTGCGAACCGTGCCATCCGGCAGGGTTACCAGGGATTTTTTCGCGTTTTCGCACAACACCGGCCGGCCACGGACGCAGTTGCGGCATTTGCCACACATGGTGATAAACGTACTTACCACATAATCGCCTTTCTTGAGGGTAGTCACGCCCTCGCCCACGTCCACCACCACGCCGGCGGCCTCATGGCCAAGCACCAGGGGAGGTGGATACTGAATCTTGCCGGTGGTCGCGGAATGGTCGCTGTGGCAGACGCCACAGGCCGCGACCTTGATGGTGACTTCGCCCCGTTTGGGTCCGTCGACGGTAATCGTTTCCACCTGAACAGGCTTGCCCCATTCACGGCATACCACTGCTTTTGCCTGACGGCTCATGGTGTATCCCTCCTGATTTCTGATTATGTTCGGATTTTCAGACTGTCCTGCGCTATCAGAAGCCCTCAGCTTCCATCTCAAGGGCGGTGGCGTCCACTTCCCTGAGCAACTGCGTCAGCCCCTGCACCCGGGGCAGTTCATATCGGCTGAAGAAATCGCAGGCCTTCAGCTTGCCTTCGTAAAACACGCCCGGCTGCGGGCCGCCTTCTGCGAGGCCACGTTCGGCGGCCAGCGCCTGACGCAGCCAGAGCCAGCCCACAACGGTATGGCCAAACGCCTCAAGATACAACGAGGCGTTGGCCAGCGCACGCTCTACCTGTCCTTCCTGTTTCACCGCCTGAATGCGGTCGGTGGCCTCTGTCAGCGCGGCTACCGTCTCCGCCAGCCGGTTGGCGTTATCCTGAAGCCGCTCGCTGCCGCGGGCCTCTTCCACGGTGGCGGCAATGCGCCGCAGCAGCTCATCGTAATAGCGACCGCCTGCCATGGATATCTTGCGGCCCAGCAGGTCCATGCCCTGAATGCCATGGGTGCCCTCATGGATGGGGTTCAGGCGGTTGTCCCGATAGAACTGTTCTACCGGATATTCTCTCGTGTAACCATAACCACCGTAGATCTGAATGGCGAGGCTGTTGGCCTCGAGGCAGAACTGGGACGGCCAGGACTTGATCAGCGGAGTCAGCAGATCCAGCAGCCCCGCGGCCATGTCCCGCTCCTCATCCGTCCGGGCCACTTTTTTCTCATCCACCAGCCGGGCGCCCTGCAGGGCCAGCGACAGCCCGCCTTCTACATAGGCTTTCATGGTCAGCAGCATACGGCGGATATCCGCGTGCTCAATCAGGGGCACTTGCGGCGTTTGAGGGTCCTTGTTGCCAACCGGGCGGCCCTGGCGACGCTCCCTGGCGTATTCCAGCGCATGCAGGTAACCGGTATAACCCAGCATGACCGAACCCAGCCCCACGCCGATGCGGGCTTCATTCATCATGTGGAACATGGCCGCCAGCCCGTTGTTGGGCTCGCCCACAAGATAGCCAACAGCGCCATCTTTTTCACCGAAGTTGAGCATGGTGGATGTGGTGCCGCGGTAACCCATCTTGTGGATCAG
>CAYMQO010000070.1:0-8333 GCA_964392405.1 uncultured Marinobacter sp. | reverse complement strand
GCAGTCTTATTGCGACATTGACACTTTCACATCAGTTGGCGGTTTATGAAACTCGAGACACCCATCAAAAGACGC
This sequence comes from uncultured Marinobacter sp., assembly GCA_964392405.1. Lineage (GTDB taxonomy): Bacteria > Pseudomonadota > Gammaproteobacteria > Pseudomonadales > Oleiphilaceae > Marinobacter. The sequence goes on along the minus strand of CAYMQO010000070.1, from coordinate 8,258 downwards.
AAATCGCGGCAGATCCATGTCGGCAAGGTACCCGTCGGCGGTGGCGCACCGATAGCGGTGCAAAGCATGACCAATACGGAAACCTGCGATGTGGAAGCCACCGTTGCCCAGATTGAAGCGCTGCAGCAGGCGGGGGCAGATATCGTCCGGGTATCGGTTCCATCCATGGATGCGGCGGAAGCTTTTGGCAGGATTCGCGCCCGGGTCAGTGTTCCGCTGGTGGCCGATATTCACTTTGACCATAAGATCGCCCTTCGAGTGGCAGAGCTGGGCGTCGACTGCCTGCGTATTAACCCCGGCAACATCGGACGTGAAGACCGGGTCAGCGCGGTGATACAGGCAGCCCGCGACAAGGGCATTCCCATGCGCATCGGGGTGAATGCCGGCTCGCTGGAAAAAAGCCTGCAGCGTAAGTACGGCGAACCCACCGCCGAGGCGCTGGTGGAGTCTGCGATGCGCCACATCGACATCCTCGACCGTTATGATTTCCAGGACTTCAAGGTCAGCCTGAAGGCCTCGGAAGTGTTCATGACCGTCGACGCCTACCGCCAGATCGCCAGCCAGATCGAGCAGCCCCTCCACCTGGGCATTACCGAAGCCGGCGGTTTCCGGTCCGGTACGGTTAAATCCTCCATTGGTCTGGGCATGCTGTTAATGGATGGCATCGGCGATACCATCCGGGTTTCCCTGGCTGCGGACCCGGTCCAGGAAATCAAGGTCGGTTTTGATATCCTCAAGAGCCTGCGTCTGCGTACCCATGGCATCAATTTCGTTGCCTGTCCAAGTTGCTCCCGCCAGAACTTTGATGTGATCCAGACCATGAATGACCTTGAAGCCAGGCTGGAAGACGTCAACGTTCCGCTGGATGTGGCCATTATCGGGTGCATTGTCAACGGACCCGGGGAGGCCAAGGTCGCGGACCTGGGTTTGACCGGCGGTTCCCCCAAAAACCTGTTCTATGCCGGTGGTAAACCCAATCAAAAGCTGGACAATGCGACCCTTACGGATGATCTGGAACGTCTGATCCGGGAAGAGGTGGCGCGACGCCAGCAGCAGGACGACGCCATCATCGCGAAATCCGACCAGTAACAGCGGCTCTTTTTTCAGAAAGGTTTCAATTTGGCTAAGGTTCAGGCAATTCGCGGGATGAATGACATCCTGCCCGAGCAGACCCCCGTGTGGCAGTATCTTGAGGCTCAGGTGCGCGAGGTTCTGCAGTCGTACGGCTATCAGGAAATCCGCATGCCGGTGGTGGAACATACCGAGCTCTTTCGCCGTTCCATTGGCGAAGTCACCGACATTGTCGAAAAGGAAATGTACACCTTTGACGACCGCAACGGCGACAGCCTGACGCTGCGGCCAGAAGGGACCGCAGGCTGCGTCCGTGCGGCCGAGGAGCATGGCCTGCTGTATAACCAGACCCGCCGGCTCTGGTACACCGGCCCCATGTTTCGCCATGAACGGCCCCAGAAAGGCCGGTACCGCCAGTTTCATCAGGTCGGCGTCGAATGCTTTGGCATGGATGGTCCTGATATCGACGCTGAACTGCTGATTCTCAGCGCACGGCTATGGCAGAAGCTGGGTCTGCAGGATTATGCACGACTGGAAATCAACAGTATCGGTACCGCCGAAGCCCGGGCGGAGTATCGGCAGGCGCTGGTGGACTATCTCGGCGATTATCGCGCCGATCTCGACCCGGACAGCCAGCGCCGGCTGCTGACCAATCCTTTGCGGATTCTCGATTCCAAGAACCCGGAAACCCAGCGTATTCTCGAGAAGGCTCCGTCACTGGAGGACTTCCTGGACGACGAGTCCCGGGACCATTTCGAACAGCTTACGGCCACCCTCGACGCCGCTGGCATCGCCTATACCATCAACCACCGGCTGGTGCGGGGCCTGGATTACTACGGCAAAACCGTGTTCGAGTGGGTCACCGACAGCCTCGGCGCCCAGGGCACCATTTGCGCCGGGGGCCGCTACGACGGTCTGGTTGAACAACTGGGGGGGCGACCCACGACCGCGGTGGGCTTTGCCATGGGCATTGAACGCCTGATCCTGTTACTGGAAACCCTCAACCTGGTCCCGGCCGGGGTAAACAACGATATCGATATCTACATTACCGCCCTTGGCGAGGCGGCGCAGATTACCGCCTTCAAAGTGAGTGAAACACTGCGCTCGGCGCTCCCTGGGCAAAGCATTGTGACCCACTGTGGCGGCGGCAGTTTCAAGAGCCAGATGAAGAAAGCCGATCGGAGTGGCGCCCGGGTTGCCGTTATCCTGGGTGAAAACGAGATCCGGGAAGGCGTCGCCGGCATCAAGTACCTGCGTGAAGAGCGGGAACAGGAGCAGGTTCCCTTCGATCAGATAGCACATCATCTGGCGGGTTAATCTGATACTTAACAACACTTACTCATCCCGATAAGAACCGGAAAGGACATTCAGGAGTCACCATGGCCGACCTGCGGACGGAAGAAGAACAGATAGAAGTTATCAAGCGCTGGTGGAAAAAGAACGGAAGCTCTTTACTGCTGGGTATTGCGCTGGCGCTGGCCATCGTATTTGGCTGGCAGGCGTGGCAGAACCACCAGGCCAATCAAAAGGCGCAGGCAGCGGCCGATTTTGGCCGGTTGATTCAGCAGGCGACCACGGCTTCCTCCGATGAAGACCGGGAATCCGTGTCTTATCTGGCGGACAAGGTTCGTGAAGATCACAGCGGCACCGCCTACGCCGTCTACGCGATGCTGATTCAGGCCAATCAGCGCATGATGGCCGATAACGACCCGGCCGCCGCCGCTGAATCCCTGCAGTGGGCGCTGGACCAGACAGACGCCGGCAGTGCGCTTTCGCTGATCGTCCGCTCCCGCCTTGCCCGGGCCCAGTATGGTGCCGGCAACTATGACGCCGCGCTGGCGACCGTACGGGGTGCCACCGATCCCGGTGAGTTTGCCGGTTTACTGGCCGAGCTGGAGGGCGACATTCTGGTCGCAAGCGGCGATAAGGCCGGTGCCGAGGAAGCCTATCGGCGCGCCAGTGACATTGGCGGCGACAGCATCGGCATATTACGGCAGAAACTGGCCAGTCTGGGTGTTGGGGGTGATGCGTAATGAGGCTGGCCCATAGCCTTCGTCGTCTGGCCATGTCCCTGGCCCTTGGCGGGCTGCTGGCAACCCTGGTGGGGTGCAGCTCATCGGAAAACCTCGAAGAGCCCGATCCGGTGCCCAAGGTCGTCTCTTCCGTAACGCTGAAGACCGGCTGGTCTGTCAACGTCGGTAAAGGTCACGACGGTAAATATCTGCACCTGCAACCGGCCATCGTCGGCGGCAGCCTGTATGCGGTGTCTGCTGATGGCGAACTGGTCGCCCTGGGGCCGGCCACCGGCAATCTGCGGTGGCGTACCCGTCTTGCTGATCGCATTATGGCCGGCATTGGCGGTGACAGCCGGAATCTCTACGTCGTCAGTGAGAATGCGGAGCTGATTGCACTGGCAAGGCGTGATGGTGAAGAAAACTGGCGCTTGCGCCTCCCCAACGAAGTGCTCGCGCCGCCGCGCTCAAATGGCAGTCTGGTGCTGGCTCAGACCATCGACGGCAAGGTAGTAGCTGCCGACGCCCGTACGGGTGAGCGGCTCTGGCAGTACGATGCACCAGCGCCTGCGCTGTCCATCCGGGCCACAGCCTCGCCCGTGGTCGGTGGTGAAGTCGCTCTGATCTCCCTGGCCAATGGTCGTGTGGTGGCCCTGGCTTTGGCCAACGGACAGCCTGTCTGGCAGTACATTGTCGGTGAGCCTACCGGCCGTACCGAGCTGGAACGACTGGTGGACGTAACCGCGGAGCCGGTTATTGTTGAGGGTGCTGCGCTGGTGGCAGGGTACCAGGGCAAGATGGCGCTGGTGGACCTTCGCAACGGAGGCGAAATCTGGAGCCGTCCGGCATCGACCTTCCACAGCCCGGCCCTGGGTCCGCAAAAAGTGTTTTTTGTTCGGGATAACGGCGACGTGCTAGGGCTCGATGCCCGCAGTCTGGATCAGGTCTGGGTCCAGGATGCGCTGTCCTGGCGCCGGCTCTCTGCCCCTATCGTGGTCGGGGACTACCTGGTCGTCGGTGATTTTGAAGGCTATCTTCATATCCTGTCACAAGACACCGGACAGTTTGAGGGGCAGGTGTCGTTTGATGGCAAAGGCATCCGGGCACCCATGCTCCGCTGGGAAGACCGCCTGATCGTTTATGGCAATGGCGGGCGCCTGGCCATGTTCACCCTGGAGAAGCGTGACTGAAGCCATACCATAATGTGTTAGCGACGGCGCCAGCGCCACTTTGGATGATCCGGTTGCGGATAACTCTTTCTAAACTTCCAGGCTGTTCCAGATGATACCGGTAATCGCTCTGGTGGGCCGCCCCAACGTGGGCAAGTCCACTCTTTTCAATCAGATGACCCGTTCCCGCGATGCGCTGGTAGCGGATTTTCCGGGCCTGACCCGGGACCGCAAGTATGGCGATGGGAACTATGAAGGTCGTCGGTTCATCGTCATCGATACCGGAGGTCTTACCGGCGACGAAGCCGGCCTGGACGCTGAGATGGCGCGCCAGTCCATGCAGGCGGTTGAAGAAGCGGATATCGTGCTGTTTCTGGTAGACGGCCGCGCAGGCATGACGGCCGGCGACGAGATGATCGCGGATCATTTGCGCCGTACCGGCAAACCGGCTTACCTGGTGGTTAATAAGACCGACGGCCAGGACCCGGATGTGGCCGCTGCCGACTTCTATTCGCTGGGGCTGGAGTCCGTTTACCAGATTGCGGCGGCCCATAACCGGGGCATCCGGTCCATGCTGGAGCACCTGCTTGGGGACGCTCCGGAAGAGGAAGAAGATCAGGCAGAAAAGTACCCCGGCATTCGCATTGGTGTGGTCGGGCGCCCCAATGTTGGTAAGTCCACGCTGGTGAACCGGTTACTTGGTGAAGAGCGGGTCGTGGTCTTTGATATGCCTGGTACAACCCGGGACAGCATTTATATCCCTTATGAACGCCAGGGTCAGGAATACACGCTGATTGATACCGCTGGCGTTCGCCGGCGCAAGAATGTGCGTGAGGTGGTGGAGAAATTCTCCATCATCAAAACCCTCAAGGCCATCGAAGACGCCCACGTTGTCATTCTGGTCATGGACGCCCGGGAAGGGTTGGTGGATCAGGACCTGCACCTGATTGGCTTTGTGCTGGACGCGGGCCGGTCGCTGGTGATTGCCGTCAATAAATGGGACGGTATGGACCCGGAAGAGCGGGCCCGTGTGAAGGAACAGGTCAGGCGTCGTCTGGATTTTATCGACTATGCCGACAAACACTATATCTCGGCGCTGCATGGCTCTGGCGTGGGCCTGCTGTACGACTCGATTGATGACTGCTACGAGTCGGCCATGGCCAAATGGTCCACTAACCGCCTGACGGCGATCCTGCAGGACGCGGTGGCGCAGCATCAGCCGCCCATGGTCAGAGGGCGGCGTATCAAGCTGCGCTACGCCCACCAGGGCGGGTCCAATCCCCCGGTGATCGTGGTACACGGCAACCAGACCGATGCCTTGCCAGGCGACTACAAGCGCTACCTGGAAAACACGTTCCGCACGGTACTGAAGGTCACCGGATCACCGATCCGGTTCGAGTTCCGCTCAGGGGAAAATCCCTATGCGGACAAGGTGGACCGGCGCACGCCTCGTCAGAAGGTCAAGCAGGAAGATGACCTTCGTAAAGGGCGGCGCCTGAAAAAGCCCCGCATGAAAAGCAAGAAGCAGGGCTGAGTCTCAGACTCAGCCCTTTTCGTCCTGCCCGGCCTTCTCAGCCTGCGCGGCCTGTACAGCCGTAATGGCAATGGTAAATACGATGTCGTCTACCAGAGCACCTCGGGACAGGTCGTTAACCGGCTTGCGCAAGCCCTGCAGCATCGGTCCGATGCTCACCACGTTGGCGCTGCGCTGTACGGCCTTATAGGTGGTGTTGCCGGTGTTCAGGTCCGGGAAGATAAAGACCGTTGCCTTACCCGCCACGGGGCTGTCCGGCGCCTTGCTCTTGCCGACTTCGGCAATGGCCGCGGCGTCATACTGAAGCGGCCCGTCGATGACCAGATCCGGGCGCAGTTCCCGGGCAATACGGGTTGCCTCCCGCACTTTCTCCACGTCTGCGCCACTGCCTGAGCTGCCGGTGCTGTAACTGATCATGGCCACCACCGGGTCAACGCCAAAGGCTTTGGCGGAGTCGGCGCTCTGGATGGCGATATCCGCCAGCTCTTCCGCGTTCGGGTCCGGGTTGATGGCGCAGTCGCCATAGACTAATACCTGCTCTGACAGCAGCATAAAGAAGACCGACGACACCACCTTGGCGTGCTCCGCCGTCTTGATCAGTTGCAGGGCAGGGCGCACAGTATTGGCGGTGGTATGGATGGCCCCCGAGACCAGCCCGTCGGCCTCATCCAGCGCCACCATCATGGTGCCGACCACAACGTTGTCTTCCAGCATGGCCTCCGCCATATCCGGCGCCAGCCCCTTGTGCTGGCGCAGTTTTACCATGGGGTCGATATACCGCTGGCGTACTTCCGCCGGGTTGATGATTTCCAGCTCTTCCGGCAGCGTAATGCCCTGGGATTCGGCAACCGCCTCAATCTCTTCCCGGTCGCCCAACAGTATGCAATGGGCCAGTTCCCGCTGGGTGCAGATCACCGCCGCCTGCACCGTGCGCGGTTCCGCACCTTCCGGGAGTACTATGCGCTTGCGGGCTTCCCGGGCCAGTTGCGACAGCTGATAGCGGAACGCCGGGGGCGACAGGCGCCGCAACCGCTCCACCTTGAGGTGCCGTTGCAGCCAGTCGGCATCAATCTGGGACGCCACGACTTCCATCACCTTCTCAATCCGGTCCGGGTCATCCGCCGGCACGGCCCCGGGCAGATTGGCAAGCTGATGGGCCGTCTCATAGGTATTGGTCGAGGCCTGCAGCACCGGCAGGCCGGTGGCAAGGGCGCGGCGACACAGTTCGATGGTGCGCTGGTCCGGCATGAGTCCACCGGTCAGCAGCAGCCCAGCCATGGGAACCCCATTCAGCGCAGCCACCGCGGTTGCCACGAGAATATCCTCCCGGTCGCCAGGGGTGACCATCAGCGTCCCCGGCCGCAGGGTATCCACCATGTTGGGAATGCTCCGGGCACAGACGGACACCCGCTGGACCCGACGGTGTTCCAGATCGCCCTCATGGAGAACTTCCGCCGCTAGGTCCCGGGCGATATCGCTCATGCGGGGGGCGAGCAGATCCGCCTGCCAGGGAATGGAGGCCAGCAGATGCAGTCCGCTCGGGCTGAAGATGCTGCATTGCCCGGCGTAGTCGGGCACCGGTTCCGGTTCCCGCTGGTCAAACGTCGGCAGCAGGCCGGTCTGCTCCGGCTTGCCCACCTTGTTGAGCACCACGCCCACCACGTCCGGGGCCTTGGGGCCACCGAACATCCGGGCCGAGAAATCCAGCCACTCATCCAGTTCAGAAGTGCTTCGCCCGTTGGGGCAGCATACGAGTACCACGTCAGAACCAAGGTTGCGCGCCATTTCCACGTTCATGCGGGCGGTATAGGCTTCACTGCGATCCGGTACCAGGCCCTCGACGATGACCACGTCCACATCCCGGGCGACCTGTTGGAAGCGACCCACGATGTCTTCCATAAACTCATCGGTCTTGCCCCGGTTGAGCAGGTTCTGGGCGTCTTTCAGTGGAATGGGGCTGGGCGGGTCAAGGTCCGTACGGGCCCGGACAAAAGGTACCGAAAAATCCTGCTGTGAGTGCTTGCCTGCCGACCGGGCAGGCTGACTCACCGGCTTGTAGTAGCCAACCCGGACGCCGACCCGGTCCAGGGCCCGCAGCAGGCCCAGGCAGACGGAAGTAAGCCCGCTATCCAGTTCCGTCGGCGCGATGAAGAGACTTTTTGCCATGGTATGTTCCTTCAGGGGTCTGTGGAATTACAGGGTTTCGTCAGGGCGAACCAGTGCTCTGGTTTCTCGCGCAATCATGGCCTCTTCCCTGGTGGGAATAACGATCACCGGGAAGCGACTGTCGGTGGCCGCGATATGGCCACGATTGTCCTGCCCGTGGTTCCGGTTCGCTTCCGGATCAAGGCGGAAACCGGGCAGGGCAAGATGCTCAAGGGTCCGGGCGCGCACATCCGTACTGTTCTCCCCAATACCGCCGGTGAATACCAGGGCGTCGAGTTGATCGAGGGATACCATCATGGCGCCCAC
>CAYMQO010000069.1:6301-8384 GCA_964392405.1 uncultured Marinobacter sp. | reverse complement strand
CTGAAACCGTCTATTATACTCATAAAACAGGGCGGGACTCATGCATGGCTGCCCGCTGTTGCGTACAATACCCGTGATCCGATGTTTTATCTTCAACACAGGAAACCTCAATGATACTGCTGCAAACCACTCACGGTGATATCAAGCTCGAACTGGACCATGTCAAAGCCCCAGAAACAGCGAAGAACTTTGAACAGTACGTTCGGGACGGCTTCTACGACGGCCTGATTTTCCACCGTGTAATCAGCAATTTCATGATCCAGGGCGGCGGGTTCGACCCCGACATGCAGCCCCGCAAGACCCGCGAGCCTATCCAGAACGAGGCTGACAACGGCCTGAGCAACATGCAGGGCACCGTCGCCATGGCGCGGACCATGGACCCCCACTCGGCGACCGCGCAGTTCTTCATCAACGTCGAAAACAACGGTTTCCTGGACCATACCGCCAAAAATGCGGAAGGTTGGGGTTACTGCGTGTTTGGCCGGGTCGTGGATGGCATGGATACCGTAAACCGGATCCGCGCCGTGCGCACGGAGAGCAAGGGCTTCCATGACGACGTTCCGACAGAAGACGTTATCATCGAGAAAGCCCAGGTTCTGGAGGACGGAGAGGAAGGGTGACTGTTCGCTTTATTTCCGACCTGCATCTGGAAGAATCCCGACCGGACATCACCGAGGCGCTGCTGAACTTTCTTCGGGACAAGGCGCTGAAAATCGACGCCCTGTATATCCTCGGTGATTTCTTTGAAGCGTGGATTGGCGACGATGAACGGACACCACTTCAGGATCAGGTGGCGACCGCGCTGAAGGAAGTCAGCAGCAGCGGCACTGCCCTGTACCTGATGCATGGCAACCGGGATTTCCTGATGGGTGACGATTTCTGCGACCGCTGCGGTGGAGAGCTGCTACCCGACCCGGTCGTCGTCGATCTTTACGGCACCCCAACCCTGCTGATGCATGGGGACAGCCTGTGCACGGCGGATGTTGAGTATCAGAAGTTCCGCGCCAATATGCGTAACCCTCAGTGGCAGCAGATGTTCCTTCAGCGCCCGCTCGCTGACCGGCAGATCGTGGCCCGTCAGCTGCGGGAGATCAGTATGGCAAAAAACCAGGGCAAGGCAGAAACCATTATGGATGTGACACCGGAAGAAGTGACCCGGGTAATGGAGGAGCACGGCGTCCAGCGCCTGATACACGGCCATACCCACCGCCCGGCCGTGCACCAGCTTACCGCCAGCGGCGCGCCGGCCACCCGGATTGTCCTTGGCGACTGGGATACCCATGCCTGGTGGCTGGATGTAACCCCGGACACACCCCCTGCCCTGCACCGTCAACCCCTGTCAGCGAACTCATGACTTTCGTAAGGGCATGACCATGTCCTTGCTCCGGGGGCTTCGGAGCCAGCGGCTCGGACTGACCGTGTTGCTGGCCTTTGTCTGGTTATTGCTGGTTCGCTTCTGCTTTTATCTGCAAAGCGGAGTATGGCCCGAGACCGACCGGGTGCTGCTCAGCGACGCAGCTGGCGCGGTCACAGTGGCGGGGTTACTGATACTGGCGCACTCGTTCTGGCTCAGAACGGTGCTGGTGGTAGCCCTGGGCTGTCTGCTCACGGCCTCTGCCATGCATCTGGCCGCCCATGGTACGTTTCCCCGGGTGGCGATGATCAGCAAGAGTGCCGACCCCGTCTTCCTGACCTCCTCGGTTTTTAACAGCCAACTGCTGGCCCTACCCCTGTACCTGGCGCTGGCGTGGCTGCTGATCCTGGTCTATCGCCGGCTGGCACCCCGCCCTCCCCGGCGGTTTGCAGTAGGAACCTTGCTGGTTGTGCTGTCCACCAGCCTTTATATGGCAGCCTCCCACAGCCTAACTACTTCCCGTAATAGCGTGGTTACCGGCTTTCTGGCGCAGATTCCCACCACCATCGCGGCTCCGGCAGGCGCCCTGCTTGGCAGCCGGGTAGCGGAGAAAATGGTTCCGGACGACCCGACAGCCGAACAGGAGTTCTTCGAGGCCGAAGTCGCCGAACCCTACGTCAGCCAGTCTCCCAATATCCTGCTGATCCTGATCGAAGGCCTGTCGTCGGG
>CAYMQO010000069.1:0-6201 GCA_964392405.1 uncultured Marinobacter sp. | reverse complement strand
GCGGGTGTTCTGGACCATACTCTGGTTATTCTGACGTCCGACGAATCCGGTGGCTTTGTACGGCAGGATCAGGAGTCCTTTCCCCTGAACGGCAATACCGGCGTACTGGCCGTACGCCCACCGGATACGGAGGACCTGAAGCACTACGCAGACAGGGACCGGATCGTGGCACAGCTTGATATTCCACTGACCATACTTGATGCAACGGGTGCCAGCTGGCCTACGGCACCGATGACCGGGCGCAGCTTACTGAGCGGCGAGTCCTCGGACCCCAGAGATCTGTTGCTGGCAGACACTTACACCGGCATGAAGTTCTTTCTCAGGGAGTCCGGAGATTTGCTGGCCTGCACCGAAAGCCTGCTGCGCTGTGAAACCTGGGAATTCGACCCCGAGCGCCTGTTTGGGACGCTGACACCCACCAGGAAGGAACCGTTCCTGACACTGGCGCAGCGGCTGCGGCTCTTTGGCGAGTCGGCCAGATTACCCACCGGCCCCTCTGCCGGCGGTGAGTGATGCGCCGGCTGGTTGATACCCTGACCGTGTTGCGGCAACACCGCCGTAGCCTGCTACTGTATCACCTGTTTTTCACCGGCCTGACACTGGCCATTCTCGGTCCTGCGATCGGTGCCCTTTTGGCCGCCCTGGAGCCGGTAACCGGGGAAGGCGTCATCAGTACCGGCGGCATCGCCACCTTCCTGCTCTCTCCCGGCGGCCTGCTCTGGCTGGCCGTGACCCTGACCGCTCTGATGATCACTCTGGCCCTCGAACAGGCCGGCATGACGCTGATTGTCGCGTCGACCCGGCGCACGGGGGAATATCGACTGACGCTGGTTGCCCTCTGGCAGGTGGCGCGGCGGTTCGGAAAACTGCTGCGCCTGACCATGTTGCAGGTGGTCGCGCACCTGTGCGTCGCCCTGCCTTTTCTGCTGGTCATTGCGCTGGCCTGGTGGACTCTGCTGTCGTCCTACGAAGTCTACTTTATCCGCCTCACCCGACCGCCGGAGCTGTGGTGGTTTGCGGCTATCGCCGGGGTGACGCTGGTTGCCATGCTCCTGTGTAACGGCTGGCTGTTTCTTCGCTGGAGCCTTGCTGAACCGATCATTACGCTGGAACAGGTTCCCGTCAGACGGGCCCTGGTGATCAGCAGCCAGCGCATCCACGGCAGTAAAAGCAAGCTGCTGGTGCCACTGGTTGCCGTCGGCGCGCTGCTGTTTATCTTACCTGCGCTCTTCACCTGGTTTTTCCAGTTACTGGGCACGCCCTACCTGGCGCTGATGCCTGACGCGCCGCAGGCCCTGCTCCCGGCTATTACGGTTTATATCGCCCTCTATCTGCTGCTGATGGTCATCGTTACCTTCGGACTCTCCGCCGGCTACAGTCTGCTGATCTATCAGGCCTACCGGGTTACTGGCGGGCATCCGGAACCCGAGCCCGGAACGACACCGCCATCCGTGACCGGGGCCCGGGCCTGGCTGGTTGAAGCCGCCCTTCTCGCTATCGTCGTGATTCAGGCTGTGCTGGTGGTCAGTGCCTTTGACACTCCCGAAGATGTCGCGATAACGGCCCATCGGGGCAATGCTTTTCTGGCCCCGGAAAACACCGCCAGCGCCATGGAACGGGCGATTCAGGACGGCGCTGACTACCTGGAAGTGGACGTCCGCATGACCCGGGACGGCGAGCTGGTCCTGTGGCACGACGCGGATCTCAAACGCCTGCTGGATCGCCCCGAACGGATCTCCGCCCTGTACTGGAACGACATCCGCGAGCTGGACGTTGGCGGCTGGTTCGCACCGGAGTATGCTGGGGAAACCATTCTCACCCTCAGTGAACTGATCAAGATGGCCCGGGGCCGGGTTGGCCTGTTTCTGGACCTGAAACCCGACCATAACAGCCGCGACCTGACCCGGCAGGTGGTTTCCCTGCTACAGGAAATGGACGCCGTTGAAGGTACCGTCATTGCCGCAGCTGAACGGTATGTCCTGAGAGAAGCGAAAACCCTGGCACCGGAGCTGAAAACAGCTTTGCTGGCCCAGTTTGTGATCGGCCCGCTGAACGACCAGGGCTTCGATATCCTGGGGCTGAGATACAACCAGGCGAATGCGGGGGCGGTCGCCCGGGCACGGCAGCTGGGTTATGAACTCCATGTCTGGACGGTGAATCAGCCCGCTGAGATGTCACGAATGATCGATATGGGCGTAGACAACATCATCACCGACCGGCCGGACGTACTGGCGAGGCTACTCGCAGCACGGGCCGACCTGACGGATGCTGAGCGGCTGGCCCTGAAGCTCAGAAACTGGCTGAGGTAGCGTCGAGCCCTTACGGGTTCAGTCAGCGGAGGAGGAATCCGGCTCACGATAGGTCTCTACCCGCTTCAGCCAGCCGGGCAGCCAGCGCTCACGCTCAATGGGATTCTCTGCCCGCCGGGCCCGGGCGGAAAGTACCTCGGCGGCCGCCTGCCGAAAGGCAGACAGGGCTGTCGTCGCCTCCTGTGTATCCATGCTTTCAAGCACTTGTAGGAGCCCCCATCCCTCGCCGTCGTAGCGTTCGGATTCAGCCAGCCCCTCGCCCTTGAAGTTCACGTAATCGATCAGGGCATAAGCGCCACCGGGGGTCTCTGTTAACTGATGAATCCTGGCGCGTGTTGTCTCGTAGTCATCAGAGGCCCTGGCCACCCGCTGCAAAGCACCCTGGGCACGCTTTAACAGGAACGCGGCCTGCCCGGCCTGCTCCCGTTCCAGCACCTGCCGCAGTTCCTCGATCCGGCTGTCGTGGCCCTCAGCCTGCAGGAAGGCAGCGCGATCTGGCCAGGGGGCACCCTGCCCGATGGCTTGCCGCAGCCACCCGGGCAGGTCAGTGTCCTGACTGTCGAGAAAGCGGATCATGTCCGGAAAACTCTCAACAAAGCGCCCCTCAGTTCCCACCGGGTACCAGATGAAATGCCCGATACCCAGCGATGGAAACGCTTCGCCCTCATTCCAGTGAACCAGACAGGAGCGGCGGGACGCACACTCGTTTCGATAGACCTGGCGACCAATCCAGGCCATTTGCTGATCAGACAGCTCAAGCTCTGGCGGGGGGGCTGCCCGTTCTTCCGGGCCCGACGAACTGCATCCTGTGACCAGCAGTATGATGGCGGAGGCCAACCACAAACTCACCCTCGCCGCCCTGGAAGCGGCTGGCCTTACTCTGGTTTCCACTATTTCTCCTGAATACTGTTTCAAGCAGAGCCCGGCCCGGCACCGTATCGCTCAAGAACCGGGCCGTCAGGCTTTTTCTTTGCCGCGGCAGGCAGATCAAAGCCCCATCGGCCGATATCGAACCCGAAGTTCTGATGGAACCGCTGCATGTCCGGCGTCAGCTGCTCCATGATATAGGCCTGCTCTGAAGGCGCCAGCTTGCGAGGCCGGCGGGGCGATACCGACGCCAGAATCCGCTGCCCGGAGCGGCGCATGGATTCCGGCATACCCTGGGTCACGCGCCCCAGCGGTGAACGCTTCACCCAGCGCTCCAACGTGCTCTGGACCCGGGTCTGGTTGGCTATGGAAAAGGACTCCGGGCGATAGCTGTCATCAATGCCCAGAAACCGGCAAACCTGTACCACCACCTGATCCGGCGCAGCCTTCAGCTCATCAAAGTCCAGCACCAGAAAGTCCCGTTGCGGAAAAAAGCGCAGGTATTGGGACAGCTGCAGGTAGTAGTTGGAGGTGTTGATGAGATGGTCATCCACGATGCGATCGGTAAACTCCACATCACGGAGCATGTAATTGTAATGGGAGACGATGCGGTCCAGTGGGTTGCGGACAATATAGAGAAACCTGGGGCGGATGCCCTGCCCGTGGATGCGCTGCGGAACCCCTGCCTCCCGGGGAAACTTGCTGTAACCCGTCGATGCTTCCATGGCGTACTTGTGCACTGCCGGGTCGAATTTCCAGAGCTGGTGGTACTCACTGACCTCCAGCCCATGCCGTTGCTGGGAAGAAAAGTATTCGGGTTCCTTGGTCAGCGCCGGACAGATCTGGGGATGTCCGGACAGATAATCGTAGAGTGATGATGTGCCACACTTCATGGCACCGATGATTATCAGGTAGCCGTTATAAGGTATCGTCCCTGGCATCCTGGCCTCCTGGCCTCCTTGTGACGTCCCTGGGCGTGAACGGCCCGGACATGGCGGGCATCAGACCCGTAAAACCTAGCGAATACTGCCTCTGACAACAAGTGAATAATTTTCGTACATGTTCTGAAATGAAGAAAACCCGGCCAATGGCCGGGTTCCCATGGAAGCGTCAGTAACGTGCGAAGGCCTACTGTTCTACAAACGCACGCTCAATCACATAATGCCCGAGATCACCGGCGCGGGCTTCACGGAAGCCCATGCTGTCGAGGATACGACAGGTGTCCTTCAGCATGCTTGGGCTGCCACACACCATGAAACGGTCATTTTCCAGATCAAAATCCGCCAGGCCCAGTGTCTGGGTCAGCTTGCCGCTCTCCATGGCGCTGGTCAGGCGGCCTTCGTTGCGGAAGGGCTCACGGGTAACGGTCGGATAGTACAGCAGCTTGCCATTTACCATCTCGCCGAAATACTCGTTGCTCGGCAGACCTTCGATTTCCTCCTGGTACGCCAGCTCGGAAATATAGCGGACGCCATGGGTAAGAATCACCTTATCGAAGGCTTCATACACTTCCGGGTCCTTGATAATACTCATAAACGGCGCCAGCCCGGTGCCGGTACTGATCAGCCACAGGTTCTTGCCCGGCAACAGGTTGTCGAG
Source organism: uncultured Marinobacter sp. (assembly GCA_964392405.1). Lineage (GTDB taxonomy): Bacteria > Pseudomonadota > Gammaproteobacteria > Pseudomonadales > Oleiphilaceae > Marinobacter. The sequence goes on along the minus strand of CAYMQO010000069.1, from coordinate 1,426 downwards.
AATCAAAGTACCGGTGGGCTTACGGCTGACCAGGATCTCGTCGCCGACCTGGATTTTCTGCAGCCGTGACGTCAGGGGCCCGTCCGGAACCTTGATGGAGAAAAATTCCAGCTCTTCTTCATAGTTGGCACTGACGATACTGTAGGCCCGCATTAGCGGCTTGCCGTTAGTCTCCAGCCCGATCATAGTGAAGTGGCCGTTCTTGAAACGAAAGCCCGGATCGCGGCTGGTTGTAAAACTGAACAAAGTATCATTCCAGTGCCTGACGCTGGTCACTGTCTCTACGTTCATCTTGCTCATGATTGTAAATCCACCCGCCTTTCTTTCGACCTGGTTAAGGAAAATGCCCACATTGTGCGCATGGTACCCGACGTGTAACCTATCGATGAAATGGGATATTTACATATCGTTATTCGAGTAAACCGATTATGAAATACACATTCCGTCAGCTTGAGGTCTTTTTGGCCGCAGCCCGGTTCCAGAACATCACTCGTGCGGCCGAATCCCTTTCGATGTCACAATCCGCCGCCAGCAGCGCGTTAAAGGAACTGGAGAATCAGTTCGACATCAAGCTTTTCGACCGGGTGGGCAAGCGGCTTCAGCTCAACGAACTGGGGCGGCTTTACCGTCCCAAGGTGGAGCACCTGCTTGCCCAGGCTGATGAACTGGAACAGGCTCTGAGCCAACATGTTGAAGTAGGAGCACTTAAAGTCGGTGCCACGCTCACTATTGGTAACTATCTGGCCGTTGGCGTGATGGCCCAATACATGAATACCCCTACTCAACCCCGGGTTTCACTGGAGGTAGCGAATACCAGCACTATAGTTCGACGGGTCAGAGACTTCGAGCTGGATATTGGTCTCATCGAGGGTGAATTGCAGGCGCCGGAGCTGGAAGTTACGCCCTGGCGGAACGATGATCTGGTGATTTTCTGTTCTCCGGAGCATCCGCTTGCGCGCAAGCGTGGGCTGACTGATGAGGACTTGGTGTCGGCCACGTGGATTGTGCGGGAGCCCGGTTCCGGGACTCGTCAGACGTTCGAACGGGGAATGCATGGGTTGCTGCCGAGGCTGAACATTCTGCTGGAGCTGGAGCATACGGAGGCGATCAAGCGGGCGGTGGAGGCCAATCTGGGGATTGGTTGTCTGTCGCGGGTGTGTCTGGAAGATGCTTTCCGGCGCGGTGCGCTGGTGCCGCTTCAGGCGGCGGCTCATCGTCGGTTTGACCGGCAGTTTTACTTCATTCTCCACAAGCAGAAGTATAAGAGTGCCGGGATTGATCGGTGGATGGCGTTGTGCAGGGATCTTCCCTGAAGCCGTATTGCTTTACAGCCGGATGAGTCGGTGCCAGGCGATCCGGGCGCGGTAACGATTTTCTGGACACGCCACGTGAATACGTCCCTGTAGGGCTCCGTCGCGCCGTCCCT
>CAYMQO010000068.1:0-8470 GCA_964392405.1 uncultured Marinobacter sp. | reverse complement strand
CGGACCTTGCGGGATCTGCCCATACCGGTGATTTGCGCCGTGAATGGCGTTGCTGCAGGTGCGGGCGCCAATATCGCGCTGAGCTGTGACATCGTCCTGGCCGCCCGCTCGGCAAGCTTTGTACAGGCTTTCTGCAAACTCGGCCTGGTGCCGGACTCCGGTGGCACCTGGGTTCTGCCCCGCCTTGCGGGAATGGCGAGAGCCAAAGGCATGGCCCTGCTGGGCGAGAAGATCGACGCTGAACAGGCAGAGGCCTGGGGAATGATCTGGCGCTGTGTTGATGATGAAGCGCTGACCGATGAAGCCCGCAAGCTGGCCAGACACCTCGCTATCCAGCCAACCGCCGGCCTTGCCCTTATCAAGCAGGCACTGAACGCCAGCACCACCAACACTTGGGATGAACAGCTTGACCTCGAGCGTGACCTGCAGCGGGAAGCGGGTCATAGCGACGACTACCAGGAAGGAGTCGCTGCGTTTATGGAAAAACGAACGCCGCAGTTTAAGGGGCATTAAGACAACGTTCAGCGCATCACGACCGCGCTGGATAAATAGAGAGACGAATGCTGGGAGCCAACAACAATGACTCAGCCAAACCTTCAGCCATCTCCCCAGACACTCGCCGAGCAGTGCGCGGACGCCATGTTCAGCCGGGACGAGGCCAGCCAGCAACTGGGCATGGAGATCCGGTCTGTCCAGCCCGGCGGCGCCACGCTGACCATGACCGTGGACGAGCGAATGATCCAGGGGCATGGCAACTGCCACGGCGGCTACCTGTTCGCCCTTGCTGACTCCGCCTTTGCGTTTGCATGCAACACCTACGACCGGACGACCGTCGCTGCTGGCTGCAGTATTGAGTACGTGGCTGCCGCCAGACTTGGCGACCTCCTTACCGCCACCGCAACAGAGCGTTCCAGAGGCCGCCGTACCGGCGTTTACGACATCGAAATTACTAACCAGGAAGGCAGGACCGTCGCACTGTTTCGCGGCAAGTCTTATCAGGTCCAGGGCAGCGTTCGCGAACCGGGCGATACGCAACAATAACGAACAAACGGACCCGAAATTCCACACCAACAAGACCAATCCGGGAATAACGTAATGACTTTAGCCATGCACAAAACCGGTCCGCTGGACCACCTGGAAACCGCGAGCCTTGACGAACTGCGTCACGAGCAGCTTCAACGGCTGCGCTGGACGATCAGCCACGCCTACAACAGTGTGCCGTTTTATAAGGCTGCGTTCGACAGGATCGGGCTCAAGCCGGCGGATATCCAATCTCTTGAGGACCTGTCGCTGGTTCCCTTCACCATGAAACAGGATCTGCGGGACAACTATCCGTTCGGAATGTTCGCCACCCCGATGGAGCAGATCGTTCGTCTTCATGCGTCCAGCGGCACAACGGGTAAACCAACGGTTGTGGGATACACCCAGAACGACATCAACACCTGGGCTGACGTGGTGGCCCGCTCCATTCGCGCTGCCGGCGGCCACCCGGGCGACAAGGTCCACATTGCCTACGGATACGGTCTGTTTACCGGAGGTTTAGGTGCTCACTACGGTGCGGAAAAGCTGGGCTGCTCAGTGATTCCCATGTCCGGAGGACAGACTGAACGACAGGTTCAGCTGCTGAAGGACTTCCAGCCCGACATCATCATGGTAACTCCGTCTTACCTGTTGAATCTGGCTGACGAGATCGAGCGCCAGGGCATCAAACCGGATGACCTCGCCCTGCGTCTGGGCATTTTCGGGGCCGAGCCATGGACCAACGCCATGCGTGATGAGATTGAACAGCGCCTTGGCATCGACGCGCTGGATATCTACGGGCTCTCAGAGGTCATGGGCCCGGGCGTAGGTATGGAGTGTCTGGAGACCAAGGACGGTCCCACCATCTGGGAAGATCACTTCTACCCCGAAATCATCAACCCGGAGACCGGCGAGGTCCTGCCCGATGGTGAGTACGGTGAGCTGGTGTTCACCTCTCTGACCAAGGAAGCGTTACCGATCCTCCGTTACCGGACCCGGGACCTCACCCGTCTGTTGCCAGGCACCGCTCGCCCCATGCGCCGCATCGACAAGATCACCGGACGTAGTGACGACATGCTGATCATTCGCGGGGTGAATGTTTTCCCGAGTCAGATCGAAGAACAGATTCTGGCGGTGCAGGCGCTGTCCTGCCACTACGAAATCGAGGTGTACAAGCAAGGCAACCTGGACTGCATGGACATTCGTTGCGAGCTCAAGCCTGAGCACGGCAGTGCCGCCGCCGGGGAGCGCGACCAATACGCCCGGACCCTGGCCCATAACATCAAGTCCTTTGTCGGCATCAGTACCCGTATCGTCATTACCGAGCCGAACCGGCTGGCCCGGTCAGAAGGCAAGGCCAGGCGGCTGTTTGACCGCCGTCAGAAGTCTGCTGACCACGAACAGGTCAGCCCGACCCTTTTACCGGAAGCGGAGGTACATCATGTACGCACAGCTCGTTGAAACCGGCGCCAAGCGCGTCAGATCCCTTGAGGAAATGTCCCCTGAGGAGCGGGAGTTCCAGCTCAAGATCGATGCTGAGACCAAGATTGAAGCCAAGAACTGGATGCCAGAGGCTTACCGCAAGACCCTCATCCGCCAGATGTCCCAGCATGCCCACTCAGAAGTGGTCGGCATGCTGCCGGAAGGCAACTGGGTGACCCGCGCGCCCACACTCAAGCGCAAGCTTCAGCTGATGGCCAAGATTCAGGACGAAGCGGGCCACGGTCTTTACCTGTACAGCGCGATGGAAACCCTGGGCGCCGACCGGGACGACGAAATCGACAAGCTTCACGAAGGCAAGGTCAAATACTCCTCCATCTTTAACTACCCCACTCTCAGCTGGGCGGACATGGGCACCATCGGATGGCTGGTGGATGGCGCCGCCATCGTCAACCAGGTGGTACTGCAGCGTACCTCTTACGGCCCCTACTCCCGGGCCATGATCCGCATCTGTAAGGAAGAGAGTTTCCACCAGCGTCAGGGTTACCAGATTCTGCTGGACCTGATGCGCGAAGGCACCGAAGAACAGAAACAGATGGTGCAGGATTCCATCAACCGCTTCTGGTGGCCGTCACTGATGATGTTCGGCCCATCAGACGACCAGTCGCCGAACTCCCAGCAGTCCATGGCCTGGAAGATCAAGCGCAAGAGCAACGACGAACTGCGCCAGATGTTTATTGACCAGACGGTTCCCCAGCTCGAATTCCTGGGCTGCACCGCGCCGGACCCGGAGCTGAAGTGGAACGAAGAGCGCAGGCACTATGACTTCGGCGAAATTGACTGGCAGGAGTTCTACGAAGTGCTCAAAGGCAATGGCCCGTGCAACAAAGAGCGCATCGAAACCCGCAGAAATGCCATTAATGGCGGCGCCTGGGTACGCGAGGCGGCCCGGGTTTACGCCGAAAAGCAGAAACAGAAACAGCAACGCGCTGCCTGAGAGGAGAATCATCATGGCTGACTGGCCCCTTTACGAAGTTTTTGTACGCAGCAAGCACGGCCTCAACCACAAACATGTAGGCAGCGTGCATGCCGCTGACGCGGAGATGGCCATGGCCAACGCCCGCGACCTGTACACCCGCCGCAGTGAAGGCGTTTCCATCTGGGTCGTGCCCTCGGCGGCTATCACCGCGTCGTCGCCGGATGAGAAAGAAATCCTGTTCGATCCGTCCGACGACAAGGTGTACCGCCACGCCTCCTTCTACCAGCTGCCCGACGAAGTCGGCCACATGTAAGGAGACCGCTATGAGCAAAACACTCTCACAACAGCAGGCGCTTCAGGATTATCTGTTGCGCCTGGCAGACTCCGACCTGATCCTCGGCCAGCGACTCTGCGAACTGTGCGGCAAGGCCCCGGCTCTGGAAGAGGAACTTGCGTTAATGAACGTCGCTCTCGACCTGGTCGGCCAGGCGCGCAACTGGTACGAGTACGCTGCCGAGCTGATCAACGACGGCCGAACTGCCGATGATCTGGCTTTTCGTCGGGACGCCCACCAGTACCGTAACGCACTGCTGGTGGAGCAGCCCAACGGTGACTATGCGGTGACGATGGGTCGCCAGTTCTTCTTCGACGCCTGGCACTATTTCGCCATCACTGCCCTGACCAGTGCCGCAGATGAGTGCGTCGCCAGCATTGCCGCCAAGGCTGTCAAGGAAGTCCGCTATCATCTGCGCCGTTCTTCCGACTGGGTCAAACGTTTTGGTGACGGCACCGAAGAAAGCCATCAGCGCATGCAAACCGCAGTGGACGATCTGTGGCGGTTCACCGGCGAACTGATCGAGGGCGACGATTTAACGCAGACGTTGTTCGAAGCAGGTATTGGCGCAGACCCCCGACAACTGGCCGCTGACTGGAGAGGCCTGGTCAATGAAGTGCTGACCGAAGCCACGCTGACACCGCCGCCGGCTGATGCCTGGATGTACCGGGGGGCAAAAGAGGGCCACCACACCGAGCACCTCGGCTTTATTCTGGCCGAGATGCAGTTCCTGCAGAGGGCATATCCGGATGCACACACCTGGTAGACCTGAACCGCGCTCATTGCTGGACGACCTGCCGGTTATTGCCAGCGATCGCATGCCGGCCCGTGACCGCAGCCGGCCCGTGACCGAAGCTGACATCTGGACGCTTCTGGATGAGGTCAAGGACCCGGAAGTTCCGGTGGTCAGCGTGGTTGAGCTTGGCATGATCCGAGGCATCGCAAACGACAACGGTGAATGGGTGGTCGATGTGACGCCCACCTATTCGGGCTGCCCGGCCACCGAAATGATCGAGGAGTCCATTGAAGATGCCCTGCTCCTTGCGGGAATTCGCAATGGCCGGATCCGGCGGGTGCTCACCCCAGCCTGGACAACCGACTGGATCACTGAGGCAGGCCGACGCCGGCTGAAAGCGTTCGGAATTGCGCCCCCGGTAGGCAGCGCCAGCAAGCTCATCCTCAAAGGTATGGATGAGGTTATCACCTGCCCCCAGTGCGAGAGCACCAATACCGAAAGGGTCAGTGAGTTCGGCTCTACCGCCTGCAAGGCCCTGTACCGGTGCCTCGACTGCCGCGAGCCCTTCGATTACTTCAAATGCATCTAGAGCAGAACAATTATGAACAAGTTCTATCCTCTCACAATTCGCGAAGTCCAGCCGGAAACCCGGGATGCCGTATCCCTGTGTTTCGAGCTGCCGGAAGACCTGAAAGAAACCTTCAGCTACCGTCAGGGCCAGCACCTGGTATTGCGTACCACTCTGGACGGTGAAGAAGTTCGCCGCTCCTACTCGATCTGTACTGGCGTCAATGACCAGGAGCTCCGGATTGCCATCAAACGCGTTTCCGGCGGCCGGTTCTCCACCGTCGCCAATGAGCAGCTCAAGCCCGGACAAATGCTGGAAGTGATGCCTCCCCAAGGGACCTTTCACGTGGAGCTGGACCCCAAGCGCGAGGGCGATTATCTGGCCGTGGCCGCAGGCAGCGGCATCACGCCGATTCTATCCATTGTGAAGACAACGCTTGAGACTGAGCCCCGCAGCAACGTCACCCTGTTCTACGGCAATCGCTCAACAAGCAGCACCATGTTCCGGGAACAGCTCGAAGATCTTAAAAACCGGTATATGGACCGTTTCAACCTCGTCTTTCTGTTCAGCCGGGAGGAACAGGACATTGACCTTTACAACGGCCGCATTGATGCCGAAAAGTGCGATGCCCTGTTTGAGCATTGGCTCAGCCCGGACCAGCTGACCGCGGCCTTTATCTGCGGCCCACAGGTTATGACCGAGACCGTTCGCGACTCCCTGCAGCGCCATGGCCTGGCGAAAGAAAAGATCCACTACGAACTGTTTACCCCCGCAGGGGGTGGCAAGGCGCCCCGCAAGGACCGGGTGGAAACCACCATTGACCCGCGAGCCGTGAGCCAGGTGACCGTTCGCGCCGATGGCCGTGCCCTCACCTTCGACCTGACCCGGAACACGGAGAGCATACTGGACGCCGGCAATAACATTGGCGCAGATCTGCCGTACTCCTGTAAGGCCGGTGTCTGCTCTACCTGTAAGGCGAAAGTCGTCGAAGGTGAAGTGGAAATGGACGCCAACTTTGCGCTGGAAGATTACGAAGTGGAGGCCGGATACGTGCTGTCCTGCCAGTGCTATCCCGTCAGCGACAAGGTAGTGCTCGATTTTGATGAGCTGTAGATACCATTCAGAAAAACGGGGCGGCCGGTATCTACGCCGGCTTCCCTTTACCTGAACATTTTAGAAATTCTGTGACAATTACAATGCATTCCGGGAGAGCCCCCATGTCCGTCCTTCAAAGCTTTATTGCAGACCAGTGGTTCGGCAGCACCGCCGCCAGGGCCCTGCCAAGCGCCATCAATGGCGAAACCGTGGCCCACACCCACGAGGAAACTATCGACTTCGGCGCCGCCGTCGACTATGCCCGGGACACCGGTGTTAAAAATCTGCTCGCGCTCGATTTTCAGCAGCGCGCTGCCATCCTCAAGGAGCTGGCCATTTACATCCAGGGCCGCAAGGAAGAACTTTATGCCGTGTCTCATCACACCGGATGCACCAAAGCCGACTCCTGGATTGATATCGACGGCGGCTTCGGGACCCTGTTCACCTACGCTTCAACCGGGCGCAAGGAACTGCCATCCGGTAACGTGGCTCATGAAGGGCCCGTGAACCAGCTTGGCAAGAACAACCACTTTAACGGCACCCATATTCTCGTGCCCCGTCGCGGCGTGTCTGTCCATATCAACGCCTTTAACTTTCCCATCTGGGGCATGTTGGAGAAATTCGCACCAGCGTTCCTGGCCGGAATGCCGTGTATTTTCAAGCCGGCCACAGCCACCGGCTACCTGACCGAAGCTGCCGTACGCGTAATTGTGGATTCCGGCCTGCTGCCTGACGGTGCGCTGCAGCTGGTGATCGGCGGCACCGGTGACCTGCTGGACCGTCTGGAAGAACAGGATTTCGTCACCTTCACCGGCTCAGCGAACACCGCCCGGAAGCTGAAGAACCACCCGAACATTCTGGCGAAGAGCATCCCCTTCAACGCTGAGGCGGACTCCCTGAACAGCGCCATTATGGCTCCTGATGTAACGCCGGATGACGAAGAGTTCGACATCTTCGCGAAAGAAGTGACCCGCGAGATAACGGTCAAAGCCGGTCAGAAATGTACCGCTATCCGTCGAATACTGGTACCCGCCGAACATCTGGATACCCTGGCTGAGCGCATCAGCGAAAGGCTGAGCAAAGTCACTTTCGGCAACCCCGAAGAAGACGGCGTAAAAATGGGCCCATTGGCTTCCCAGGACCAGCTGCGGGACGTGACGGAGGCCATCGGACGCCTGCTGGAAACCAGCGAGTGCGTCTATGGCAACTCCGACGATCTGAGACCGGTCGGTAAGGGTATCGACAACGGTGCGTTCATTGCCCCGCACCTGCTAGTGAACCGAAACCCCCTTGCCGACGGCGGGGCCCATGATATCGAAGCATTCGGTCCGGTTGCCACGCTGATGCCCTATCACGGTATCGACGAAGCCCTGACTATTGCCGCCAAGGGCAAAGGCAGTCTGGTAACCACGCTGACCACAAAGAGCCCCGAAATCGCAGCCGAAATGATTCCTGTACTTGCAGCCCAGCATGGCCGTTTGCATATTCTTAATGCGGAAGCGGCAAAGGAGTCCACCGGACATGGCTCACCATTGCCCATGCTGAAGCACGGCGGTCCCGGCCGCGCCGGTGGCGGAGAAGAGCTGGGCGGTATCCGGGCGGTGCATCATTACCTGCAGCGCACGGCCATTCAGGGCTCTCCCACCATGGTAGCGGCCGTAACCCGGGAATATGTCAGGGGCGCTAAGGCGACCGAGAACGATATTCATCCATTCCGCCGCCACTTCGATGACCTCCAGATCGGCGAGTCGCTGCTGACTCATCGTCGTACCATCACGGAGGCAGACATTGTTAACTTTGGCTGCCTTTCCGGCGACCATTTTTATATGCACTTTGACGCCATCGCGGCGAAAGATACCCAGTTCGGTGAACGTATCGCCCACGGCTATCTTGTCCTGTCCGTAGCCGCAGGCCTGTTTGTCTACCACGGCGTCGGGCCGGTACTGGCTAACTACGGCATCGACACCCTGCGATTCATCAAGCCGGTCATCGCAGGCGACACCATTCGCGCCCGCCTCACCTGCAAGCGCAAGATCGACCAGGGCCGCACGTCACCCGAGGGCCATCCGCAGGGAGTGGTCGCATGGGACGTCGAAGTCACCAACCAGAACGACGAGCTGGTCGCCAGCTATGACATTCTCACGTTGGTAGCCAAGAAACCCTGAAGCCGGGAACCGGGGAGCGAAAGCTCCCCTCCTTTTTTCAACACGCCGTATGCTCTCCCGGTTTTACCCGTGACAGACGAATGAGCATAATAAGCCTACGAATTTTCCTGCCTACCAGACATTAGCCAGCCTA
>CAYMQO010000067.1:0-8513 GCA_964392405.1 uncultured Marinobacter sp. | reverse complement strand
GGCACCGTCACCACCCAGGCGGCCGCGATGCGGATCAGATGGGAGCGCTTGACCAGCTCTTCCCGATAGATTTTCTTGAGACGCTTGCGCTCTTTCTTGGACAGCGGAATCCGGTGCTTGTGCTTACGCGCCTGTTTCAGCAGGGCTTCCATTTCTTCCACTGTAGCGTTACGGAAGTCGTCCAGGAAAGGCTGTAACCGCGCCCGGTCTTCTTCAGTATGCCGCTCGAGAATGGTGTGGACCTGGCTGGCATAGCTGCGCTTGAGGTATTCCTGCAGAAAGCCAACACCAAAAATGCCGCCAATGGCGATATGGGTTGAGCTGACTGGCAACCCCAACTGAGAGGCCAGAATAACCGTCAGTGCTGCCGACAGAGCGACGCAGAAGGCCCGGGTCTTGTCCAGATCCGTGATCTCCGTACCTACCACCTTGATTACCCGCGGCCCGAACAGCAGCAGCCCAACCGAGAGGCCCAGTGCGCCCACCAGCATGACCCATAGAGGAATGCTGGCATCGGTAACAATACTGGACTCAGCCAGGGCGTCATTAATGGCCGCGAGAGGACCGATGGCGTTGGCCACGTCGTTGGCGCCATGGGCAAAGCTGAGCAGACCCGCAGCGAAGATCAGCGGCCATACAAACAGACCATTCACGCCTTCAGCATTGTTCTCCATGGTCGCCGCTTTCTGGCCGACCCGGATACGCACCAGCACAAACACTGCAATCGCGAACGCCAGACCTACCAGCGTCGCACCAAGAAAATCCACCGAGACAACTTTCGTGACGCCCTTGATCATCAGGTAGGTGCCGAACGCCCAGGCCATGATGGCTACCAGCCAGGGAACAAACCGGCGTGCACTGGCCACCAGGTCACTTTTATAAAGGATGGTTTTCTTGATGGCATAAAGGAAAAACGCCGCGATAAGCCCGCCGAGAACCGGTGAGATCACCCAGCTGGCGGCAATCTTGCCCATTACGGACCAGTCGGCAATGCCCCAGCCACCAGCGGCGATGCCAGCCCCCAGCACCCCCCCAACAATAGAGTGGGTTGTGGATACTGGCGCGCCCATCCAGGTAGCAAGGTTAAGCCACAGGGCCCCTGCCAGCAGGGCGGCGGTCATCAGCCATACGAAGGTCTGGACATCATCGAGACGATGCGGCGAGATAATGCCGTTCTTGATTGTAGAGACAACCTCGCCCCCGGCAATGATGGCGCCCGCAGCCTCAAAGACTGCCGCCAGCAGAACCGCTGCCAATAAAGAAATAGCCCCGGACCCTACCGCAGGCCCGACGTTGTTGGCTACGTCATTGGCGCCAATATTGATCGCCATGTAACCCGCGATTACAGCCGCGGCGATCAGAATCGGCTTGCCGGAGATATCTCCTGTTACTTCGGCGGCCACCAGTCCCACGATCGCCAGGAAGACAAGACTAATGCCGATGCGGAAGCGTTCCGTCTTCCGACTAGTCAGTACCTGATCCATGAATCCGGATGATTTCACCATAACGGGGTTCTCATGCAGCAGTTCGAAGGCCGGCACTATAAAATTTCTGACACCAAAATGAAATAAAGCCGTCTTTATTTGTAGCCTACTTAAAACCGGCCTGCCTGCCCGGCCAGGTAATTTACCGGTAAAAGGCCCATGGTTGAGGCCGCCGGCAAGCCCCGTTACCATGTCGCCCCAGGCATAACCGAGGATTATCCATGACTGACATTCATATTCTGGTGGGCAGCGTCTACGGTGGCGCGCTTCTGACCGCTCGCCGGATTCGCGATGAACTCAGCACCGATCAACGCCCCATCATCGTCCATGAGAATCCGGAGCTGACCAGCATTACGGAGACCGGCGGCCCGATTCTGGTGTGCACGTCAACGACCGGACAGGGCGAGGTACCAGGCAATCTGCAGCCGTTCTACCATGGCCTGCGGGAGACCCTGCCGCTACAGAACGGCCGGCCCTTCGGGGTGATCGCGCTGGGCGACAGCTCCTATGGCGATACGTTTTGCGGCGCCGGCGATCTGATGGAGGAAGCTCTGCTGGAGGTGGCGTGCAGCAAGGTCGGCGACACCCTGCGCATTGACGCCATGGAAACCATGGAACCGGAGGAAGAGGCCCTGCCCTGGGTACGGGAGTGGCTGGAACACGTGTAAGCTGAAACCGTCCTGCCGCATCTGGCTCCAGCACAACCCTTGCGTAAATAATCGGTAATACTGATACTGGTTCCATTCAGGAATATAAGTAGTCTCTGCACAAATACGATAAACGGCAGGATTGCGATGCAGCACACAGTAATACTGACAAGCCTGCTCGTGCTTATCGGCCTGCTGGCCCCTGCTGGCATGGCAGCGACAGAGCCCGGCACGCTGCCGCCGGTTGAATTTCTCCAGCTGTCGCCGGAGCAGGACGCCCTGACGCCAGAACAGGCTCTTGCCCACGAGGGCTGGCAGCGGCTGCCAGGCTCGTCACCGAACTTCGGCTATGTGACCGACGTGTTCTGGTATCGCATGGATCTGCCCGACGGACCAACTCATCGCGTACTCGAAATCGCCTATCCCCACCTGGACGATGTCCGCTTCTGGCTGGTCACCGATGGCCGGCCGGGGGCTGCAGAACATACGGGTGATCGTCTGCCTTTCGACCAGCGGCCACTGCCCCACCCCAGTTTTCTGTTCCCGATTGAAGCAAACCCGGGCGGCCACCATCAGTTGCTGCTGCGGGTTCAGACAGAAGGCGCCCATCACGTGCCCTTGCAGCTGTTCGACAACCTCGAACTGTTTCTGAAACTGTCGACAGAAGACCAGCTTCACTCCCTTAACTACGGCACACTGATTACCATCACTCTTTTTACGCTGGTGACATTTCTTACCCTGCGCGAAAAAATCTATCTCTACTACCTGGCATCAACCGGAAGCTTTCTTTTATTGCTGGCCTCCCTGCGAGGGGTCACTTTTCCGCTGCTGTGGCCAGACAGCCCGACGCTGCAGAACTACAGCATCCTGATCGCCATACCTCTCTGCCTGATTTCCATGCTGCTGTTCTCTCGAACCTTTCTTCAGTTGCGCAAGGTTGGCGGCTGGATCTACCGGTCGGTTCAGGTTCTGCTATTGCTGGGCACCCTGTCGCTGTTCGGCGTGTTCGTACTGGACTACAACCTGTCCATCTGGCTGTCGGTTTCGCTGGCCCTGATATCCTGCGTATTTTTCGCGGTAGCTGGCCCCATAGTGTGGTTCCGGGGCCAGCCCCAGGCTGGCATTTATACCCTCGCATGGGGTGCATTGGCGCTGGGTGGCCTGGTTACCGGAGCCAACATGTATGGGCTGCTGCCGAACGGTTTTGTTACCACCTATGGCGTGCAGCTGGGCTCCACCCTGCAAGCGGTGGTACTGACCATCGCCCTGGCCCGGCGCATCTATCAGGAACGGGAGTCCCGGGTACGTTCCCGGGAAGCCGAACTGACGGCGCTGTCGGCACAACGTCGGGCGGAACAGCGGGTTATGGACCAGGCCATGCGGGACTCCATCACCGGGCTTCCCAACCGGGCCTGCTTTGAGCTCAACGCCAGTGAACAACTCAGCCTTGGCCAGCACCGGCGCTGGGCGGTCTGCGTGGTACGCATCGAGAGCCTGGCGGCGGTCACCAAAACCCTGGGGCACCGCAATTCGGACCGGCTGCTGGAACTGATCACGCTACGCCTGCAGCAGATCGCCCGGGAACTGCCGGGCATTACACAGATCGGTGCCAGAGAACGAGACTGGCTGGCAACGCTGGAGCCATCCACCTTTGCCGTGCTACTGAACGTTGACCATGCCCGCGCCAGCCCGGCCCAGACTGCCCGGACCGTGGATCAGTTATGGGAGCCCATCGATTATCTGGGCATGCAGGTCCCCATGGACTGTCAGGTTGGCGTGGCTCTTTATCCGGAGCACGGCAAGGATCTCAACAATCTGGTTCGCCAGGCCTACGTCGCCCAGGAAGCCCCGGAGGCCCGGGAAAACGGCCTGGCTTACTATGATCCGGCCCGGGACCCTTACAGCCCCGAACGCCTGACCCTGGTCACTGAGTTGCGCCGGGCGCTGGACGGCGGCCAGCTGGCACTCTGGTACCAGCCAAAGCAATGCCTGAGAAGCGGCGAAATCGTTGGCGCAGAAGCACTGATACGCTGGCCGGCACGGCAGGAAACCGTGCCAGCAGAACTGCTGGTGGCTGCCGCTGAGCAGAGTGGCCTTATCCGGCCGCTTACCCGCTGGGTACTGGAGAACGCGCTGCAGGCCCGTGACGCCCTGGTAGCGGAGGGCCTGGATCTGACCGTGTCCATCAATATTTCACCGAATAACCTGCGGGAACCCGACTTTCCGCTGTTCGTCCAGCGACTGATGACCAGTCATCATCAACACCGGGGCCGGCTCATTCTGGAGGTCACAGAAACGTCCATGATGCAGGACCCGGAGAATTCACTGCGCACCCTGCGGACGTTGGATGCGGCGGGCATTCCGCTGGCGATTGACGATTTCGGCTCTGGCTACTCGTCGCTGTCCTATCTCAAGCAGTTACCGGCCTGTGAGGTGAAGATCGACCGGTCGCTGATTACCGACCTTCGTGTACACCCTGATGACCGGATCATCGTCAAGACAACGATCGACATGTGCCACAACCTGGGCTATCAGGTCGTCGCTGAGGGAGTCGAAGATGAGGACACCGCCGAGCTGCTGCGGGAAATGAACTGCGACATGATACAGGGCTACGTCCTGGCCCGGCCGACGCCACTGGCGGATCTGATCAGTCAGTTGCAGCCGAAGGCCGGCTTCGTCCGCCACCGCAGACATTGAAGCTGGCAATCCCGGGTTGGTTGCTGGCGGTGCCAGCAACCACCGGCAGTCATGATTTACTTCGTCCGCTTGCGGTTGCGGATCAGCGCTTCCTGAGCCGTTGAAGCGACCAGGACACCGTCCCGGTTGAAGACGCTGCCCCGATTAAAGCCCCGGGCGCCTGCCGCGCTGGGGCTGTCCTTGTCGTACAGCAACCAGTCATCCATACGCAGATCCCGATGGAACCAGATGGCGTGGTCCAGGCTGGCCACCTGCATGCTGGGGGTCATAAAGGTGACGCCGTGGGGGTTAAGTGAGGTTCCCAGAAAGGCGAAATCGGAGGCATAAGCCAGCAGACAGCAATGCAGCACCGGGTCATCCGGCAGTTCACCCTGAGCCCGAAACCAGCTCTGCTTGTGAGGCGGGCGCTTATCCGGGCTCAGCGGATTGACCGGGTCCACCGGACGGATCTCAATAGGACGATCACGGGTCAGCTGGCTATGGTATTTCTCCGGGATCCGGTCGAGCAGTTCGCGGTTAAGCTCCTGTTCGGTTTTCAGAGTCAGGGGATCGGGAGCATCCGGCATGGGGATCTGATGGTCGAACCCGTCCTCTTCGACCTGGAAAGACACCGAACCGGTAAGGATTTCCTTGCCATCCTGCCGGGCGATGACCCGGCGTACCGAGAAACTGCCGCCGTCCCGGACCCGCTGAACCTCATAGTCAATGGGCGCCCGGGCGTTGCCCGGCCGCAGGAAATACGCGTGCATGGAGTGAGGCCGGCGCCCTTCGATGGTACGGGTGGCTGCCATCAGCGCCTGCCCCAGCACGTGGCCGCCAAACAGATTGGGGAAACCCAGATCTTCACTCTGACCCTGAAAATGATCGTCGCCGATGGGCGCAAGGTCCATTAATTCAACCAGATCTCTGGTAACGTCCAGCATGCATGCTCCTGAGAAAAATCGTTAAGCCGACTGTCGTCAGCCTTTTAACCGCCGGTAAGCCGAGGATGTGTGCGGCTGATCCTGAGTTACAAGCGGGTAATTTCTACCGGATCCCGGTAACCGGTGCAAGCATCCTTATTCCCCCTGCGCCAGCGGCAGCAACGGTGGCACCTCCCTCGCAAGGGCCTGTTTTTCAATCACCCGATCACCGGTCAGGGCAAAACCCAGCAGGGTTCCGCTGCTGTCACGGTATGTTGCCCGTACGTTGAGACCATCCTGCGCTAACTCCCATTTGCCATCGTCCACCAGCACCGGCGGAACCACGGCTACCGGGCAGCACGGCGTCTTGACCATCACCGGCATGGTGCCCCAGTTCACGGCCGTAGGTTCGCCTGTCAGGGTATTGGCCAGTGCCCGGGCGGCGGCCATCAACGGCATCACGTACATCAGCACATGACCTTCCACCTCGGCACAATCGCCGAGGGCGTAGACATCGGGTGCACTGGTGGCCAGCAGCCGGTCCGTCACAATGCCCTGTCGAACCTCGAGCCCCGCGCTGGCGGCCAGACGGGTGCGGGGCCGTAGCCCGACGGCTGAGATGACGGTGTCCCCCTGCAGGATCGCACCATCCTCAAGGTGCACCTGGACCCCAGTGCCATCCTCAGTCACGGCCTCTGCGCCGACGCCCAGATGGAAGGTGACTCCCTCGGCCTCCAGTGCGTGCTGAACCGCCGCGGCCGCTGCAGCTGGCAGCAGACCTGGCATGACCTGGTCAGACGGCGCCACAACGGTTACATCATAGCCGCCGTTGCACAGGTCGTTGGCGTATTCACAGCCTATCAGGCCGGCACCAAGCAGAATCACCCGGCGTCCGTTCGCCATCCTGCGCCGGAACTGCCGGTAGTCTTCCAGATCATTGATGGAAAATACTGCCGAGCTGCCACTGACGGCCTCCGGCAACCGGATCACATCGGCACCCCAGGCCAGCACCAGTTGACGGTAACGAAGGCGTTCGGCGCCAATCAGCAACTCGTGGGTATCGGGGTTAATCCCGGTGACCCGGGTGTGCGTACGGATGTCCATGGTCAGCTGTTCGGCCATGGCCCCGGCGTCGGCCTGAGCCAGCTCGTCCGCTTCCTTACCCTTGGTGAAGCCCGTCGATAGCAGCGGTTTGGAATAGCTGACGCCATCGTCTGCCGTAATCATCACCAGTGGCAGCTCTCTGTCCCGCTTGCGGATCTCCTTCGCCAGGGTGTACCCCGCCAGTCCGCTACCGATGATCACAACAGGTGCGCTATCGCTCACGATCCACTCTCCCTTAGCCAATCTCGATCATTTCAAAGTCTTCCTTGCCAACCCCGCAGTCCGGGCACTCCCAGTCTTCGGGTACATCATCCCAGGCGGTTCCTGGCGGTATGCCGTCTTCCGGCCAGCCTTCTGCCTCGTCGTAAACAAAACCACACACTACGCACTGCCATTTCTTCACGCCTTTGCTCCTGCTCGCTATGCTGTTCCGGTCCGGCACTCTACCGGTGGTTGAATCAGCGCCCATGATACGCAACCACAACAGGGGGCCAAAGGATTACTGTTCCAGTTAACGGAATCGTCAGCGGCGGCCCTTCCGGTTATTGCGTATCCCGCAGGCCGGCGCGGCACTCCCTTACCGCCGCTGATTTCGATATACTTGCGCGTTTTACGACAGGACCGACGACTATGACCGACACCGTCGACGAGCTGAAACGGGTGATGGCGGAGGCCGACTGCCTGGTACCAGAAGCACAGGTCTACCAGGCCATCGAAACCATGGCCGCGCAGATCACGGCCGCCCTGAAGGACAGCAATCCGCTGCTGTTCTGTGTCATGAACGGGGGCCTGATCCTCACCGGTCAGCTGCTGCCCCGGCTGAAGTTTCCGGTACAGGCGGAGTATCTGCACGCTACCCGCTATCGCCAGGAAACCACCGGCGGCCTGCTCGAATGGAAGCTGCGCCCTGACGCCGAAATGAACGGCCGTACCGTTCTGGTCGTCGACGACATCCTTGATGAAGGCACCACCCTGTACGCCATCGCAGACTATTGCCGGGCCCAGGGTGCAAGCCGGGTGCTGACGGCCGTGCTGGTGGATAAACAGCACGATCGCAAGGCACGCCCGGACCTGAAAGCGGACTTTACCGGGCTCGAAGTGGAAGACCGGTTTCTGTTCGGTTTCGGGATGGACTACAAGGGTTACTGGCGCAACGCGCCGGGTATCTATGCCGTCAAGGGACTCTGAGGCGAACGCTGACAGGAGCTTTGACAGAGGTTCTGGACCGGTCCGGGCTCCTGTTCCGGCCACGTCCATCGTGCCTCCGACCCGCTGGTATGCCTCCTTTCGCCAAGCCTGTCTGCGACAGCCGGAGTTACGCGGCAACGCGTCCTTCTGGCTGCAGGCCGAGGGCTCCCTTACCCGACGCCTGCAACTGCGCTGCCGGCACAGCTTCCACGTGGAAGTTGCCAACGAAGGTTTTCTGATGCCGTCGGCGGAAGAAGCCCTCACCCTGGGCATCCCCCACCGCCAGCAGGCCTGGGTGCGGGAAGTTCGCCTCTGTGGCGACGGTCAGCCCTGGGTGCTGGCGCGGACCATTATTCCTCTTGCAGCACTGGAAGGACCGGGGCGTCGCCTGCGCCATCTGGGCCGGATTCCCCTGGGCGCCTGGCTGTTCAGCCGCCGGGAGTGGTCCCGGGGGCCGCTGCAGGCCGGCCTGTGCCATCACCTCACTGACG
>CAYMQO010000066.1:0-8534 GCA_964392405.1 uncultured Marinobacter sp. | reverse complement strand
GCCTGCTGGCCGGTCTGGTCTGGGCTGCGCTGTTTGCTCATGCTCGTTTGGCGGACCGCCTTGATCCTTCGCTTGAAGGTGAGCCCCTGACTATTTCCGGTTATGTCTGTTCAGCACCGGCCCCGGGAGCCTGGAGCAGCGTCCGCTTCAGTCTCTGTCCTGGCGCAGAGCGCCCGGCCGGGGTGCCGGCTCGAATACGGCTGTCCTGGTACGGTGATGAGGCCACTCTGGAGGTGCCCAGTCCCCTGACCGCGACGGTCGTGCTGAAGAGACCTCATGGCGCAGTAAACCCTGGTGGCTTCCGCTACGAGAGCTGGCTGTTCCGTCAGGGTTACGGAGCAACGGGCTCGGTTCGTGCCCTGGCTGCCAACCCTGATGGTCCCTGTAATGCCTTGTGCCACTACCATCGCTGGCGACAGGGCCTGATCCGCGTAGCCGATCTGGGCCTTGACGGAATGGCCCAGAAACCCCTGGCCCTGTCACTGTTGCTGGGATACCGCGGTCAGCTTGATGATCAGCATTGGGAGGTGCTGCAGGCGACCGGAACCATCCATCTGGTTGCGATATCCGGGCTGCATCTGGGCCTGGTAGCGAGTCTGGCCGGGTTGTTACTGCGCTGGTGCTTTAACCGGCTGCCGGGGCAGCCTTCGTCCGGCCGGCTGCGCCTCTGGTTATGGCTGGGAGTGACGTTGATGGCTCTGGGTTATGCTCTTCTCGCTGGCTTTACGATACCAACCCGGCGGGCTCTGGTCATGGTGGCACTTGCCGGCTGGCTGGTGCTGGGTGGACGACTCGCCGGTGTCTGGCAGGGATGGCTGATCGGTCTGGGGCTTGTTTTGCTGGCCGATCCGTTCGGGGCGCTGGACCAGGGTTTCTGGCTGTCCTTCGGGGCGGTGGCGGTGCTGATCCTGGTGTTCAGTCGAGCCCAGGGCAGGGCCGGGCCCGTAAAAGCGCTGGTTATGGCCCAGCTGGCGGTGTTTGCCGGGCTCTGGCCTGTGTTATCGGTGCTGGATCAGACTGCCGTCTGGGCCGGCCTGCTGGCGAACATCATAGCCATTCCCTGGTTGTCGATCCTCGTTATGCCGCTATTGATGGCTACCGGTGCCCTTATGGTAGTGACTGGCGGCGTCTTGCCTGACCCAGTGCTGATGGTTATGGATGCGGTTCTCGGGGGGCTCTGGTGGGTGCTTGTTACCCTTGCGGATCTGGATCTGCCGGCGGGACTGTTGCCGCTCTGGAGCGCAGGCGCAATCGCCGCTGCGATTCTGCTGGCGCTCTGGCTCCCGGACAGGGGGTTCCGATGGGCATCAGTTGCCGTTGCCGGCCTGGTGCTCCTGGTTGCTACCAGCCCTGGGAAAACAAGCTGGCAGACTACGCCCCGGCTCTGGATATGGGATGTGGGACAGGGTCTGTCGGTAATGCTTGAACATCAGGGGCAGACCCTGCTGTACGATACCGGGCCGGAGTCGGCTTCCGGCTATAACGCAGTTGAAGAAGTGCTGCTCCCATCCCTGAGCAAGATCGGAGTGCATTCACTGGACACTCTGGTGATCAGTCACGGCGATTCTGACCATGCCGGTGGCCTGGGGCCGCTTCTCATGCACTTCGAGCCCCGGCGGGTAATTGCCGGTGAACCTGACCGGTTACCGGCAGATCTGCGGCCCCGGGCGGCTCCTTGTGACGGGCATCAGCCACTGGTGGTGGGGGAAGTGACCGTACGCTTCTGGCAGGCTGAGGCAGGCCCGGGCCGTAAGGATGCCAATGACGCTTCCTGCGTCGTCCTGCTGGAATACGATGGCTATCGGGTACTGCTGCCCGGCGATATTTCCACCCGGGTTGAGCGTCGTTTACTGGCTGACCTGCCAGAGCTTGCAGACCGGACCGGAACTCTGGTGCTGGTGGCACCTCATCACGGCAGTAAAACCTCGTCCGGCGCGTTTTTTGTTCGCGCATTGTCTCCTGAGCTGGTGATCTTTACTGCCGGTTATCGCCATCGCTACGGACATCCTCATCCCGATGTCGTTGCCCGTTATCAGGCGGTTGGCAGCCACCTGTTGAATACCGCGACCACTGGCGCCCTGCGACTTGCCCTGACCGAAAGCGGCGTGAAGGTGCATGAGTGGAGAAAGCACGCGCCGTTCTGGATCAGGCCGCTGGAAGGGCTCAGCGTGGGCCGTAGTGAGTAATCCTTCCCATACGTCGCGTTCGGCTGTGGTCTGATTCCATGGCTATGCTAAAGTAGCGCCGCTTGTAACAGATCAGGGGAGACTGTGCGTGTTTGAGCTTCTGAAAGCGGGTGGCATCCTGATGGTGCCCATTGTGTTGTGCTCCATTGTGGCGCTGGCCATCATCCTGGAGCGTCTCTGGACCCTGCGTCCGTCCCGCGTTGCACCACCGGATGTGATGGCGGAACTCTGGCGCTGGATTAAAGCCCGCGAGCTCAACGGCCGCAAACTCAAGGCTCTGCAGGCGTCTTCGCCCACCGGGCGGATACTGGCCAGCGGTTTGATGAACGCCAAGCATGGCCGGGAGGTCATGAAAGAAAGCATTGAACAGGAAGCGACCCAGGTTATTCATGAGCTGGAGCGGTTCCTGAATCCTCTGGGTACCATTGCCACCATCGCGCCATTGCTTGGCCTGCTGGGTACGGTCATTGGCATGATCAAGGTGTTCTCCCGTATGCAGGGCGCCGGCGCGGCCAACATTTCGACCTTGTCCGGCGGTATCTCGGAAGCGCTGATAACCACCGCTGCAGGGCTCACCGTCGCTATCCCGGCGCTGATCGCTCATCGCTACCTGATCCGGCGGGTTGATGCTCTGGTTGTGGGTATGGAGCAGGAAGCGGTCCGCCTGGTGGAAGTGGTCCACGGCGACCGTGAAATTGACGTCGAGGGAGCCTGACGCCCGTGAAATTCCAACGCCAGCGTAGCCACGAAGTGGGCGTGGATCTCACGCCCCTGATTGACGTGGTCTTCCTGTTGCTGATCTTCCTGATGGTATCGACGACGCTTCCTGACGATACCCACCTGGATATTCAGTTGCCCACGGCGGACGGCACGCCGATCACCACAGAAGTGGAGCAGATCGAACTGGTGGTAAACGCGGAAGGGCATTACATTGTGAACGGGCGCACGCTGATCAATAATCGGCGCAATACCCTGGAGCAGGCAATCCGGGATGTGGCGGGCGACAGTCAGGCACTGCCGTTTGTGATCACTGCCGATGCCCGTACCGCCCATGAGTTTGTTATCCGGGCCATGGATGTTGCCGGCAAACTGGGTTTTACCCGAATCAGTTTTACGACGGACCCCACATCGGATGATTGATGTGCGACCCTGGTCCGGACGGACTGGGCGCACATCCGTTTCGACAACCATCTGGCAGGCTAATGAATCAAGCTGAAGCTTCTAACTGGCAGACATACCGCCGTCTGCTGAAGTACGTTAAACCGTTCTGGGCTGCTTTTTCGCTGGCGGTGGTGGGTAACATCATCTATGCCGCGGCCTCGACCGGTATGGCGGCAGCCATGGAATACATTATCGAAGCCATCGAAAATCCCAGCGCTCAGAGCCGCCTCATACTGACAGGAATGATTGTCGGTGTGTTTGCCTTCCGGGGCATAGGCACCTTTATGGGGGAGTATTTCATCGCCTATGTCGGTCGCCATGTAGTCAATGCACTCCGTAAGGAAGTCTTTGACCGGATGCTGGCCCTGCCTTCCCGTTATTTCGACAACAATGCCTCCGGACGTCTGGTGTCCAAGCTTACCTATAACGTAGAGCAGGTGGCCGATGCGTCCACCAGCGCGATTACCATTCTGTTGCGGGAAGGCCTGACCATTATCGGCCTGCTGGCGTTCATGGTCTACACCAACTGGAAGCTGACACTGGTCTTTATAGCCATCGGGCCGCTGATCGGTCTGGTGGTGAGTTACGCCAGCAAGCGTTTTCGCAAGATCAGCCAGCGAATCCAGAGCTCCATGGGGGATGTTACTCATGTATCTTCCGAGTCCATCTCCGGCTACCGGGTGGTACGGACGTTTGGCGGTGAAGACTACGAGCGCACGCGATTTGGTAACGTCGCGGACCGCGCCATGAAGCAGGGCCTGAAGATGGCCTCGACCCAGGCGATCGCCACGCCGGTGGTTCAGGTACTGGTGGCCTTCGCCATCGCAGCACTGGTCTGGGTGATGCTGTCTCCTGAGATCCGCGGTGGCATGAGCACCGGGCAACTGGTGGCCTTTATCACCGCGGCGGCCACCATGGCCAAACCGATCCGTCAGGTAACCTCGGTGCACAGCAAGATCCAGAAAGGTATTGCCGCCGCCCTCGACGTCTTCGGAACCATGGACGAGGAGCCCGAACGGGATGAGGGCCAGTATGTACCGGAGCGGGTCGAAGGACACGTGCAGTTCAGGAATATTCGGTTCCGTTACCAGGATAATCTGGACGATGTGCTGCATGACATCAACCTGGACATTCCCGCCGGTCAGAGCGTGGCGCTGGTGGGCCGCTCAGGCAGTGGCAAGTCGACCCTGGTGAGCCTGCTGCCCCGGTTCTACGATTACTCCGAGGGGGAAATCTGCATCGACGGGCGCCCGGTCACCGACTTCACTCTGCGTGCTTTGCGAGCCCAGATTGCGCTGGTCACCCAGAACGTCGTGCTGTTCAACGATACCATTGCCGCCAATATTGCCTACGGGGATCTGCGTAACTGTACCCGGGAGGAAATTATCGAGGCGGCGCGGAAGGCTCATGCCATGGAGTTTATCGAACGCATGCCGGAAGGCCTTGAGACCATGGTGGGCGACAATGGCGTTATGCTGTCCGGCGGCCAGCGTCAGCGCCTGGCCATCGCCCGGGCACTGTTAAAGGATGCACCGATTCTGGTTCTGGACGAAGCCACTTCAGCCCTGGATACCGAGTCTGAACGGCATATCCAGCAGGCGCTGGAGGTCGTGATGAAAGGCCGGACCACGCTCGTCATTGCGCATCGCCTGTCCACCATCGAAAAGGCCGACCGAATCCTGGTTATGGATGGGGGGCGGATTATTGAGTCCGGCAACCATGGGGAGCTGCTTGCTGCGGGCGGTGCGTACGCTCAACTCCATCAGATGCAGTTCAGCGAAAACGGATGACGGACCTTACCGACCGGCTTTGGTACGGGGCAGGGCGGCCGCTATGGCCACTGACGCCCCTGAGCAGACTCTACCAGTCGATTGCTGCCCGCCGGCGTAAGCAGTTGTCAGCCGCAGCTCCGGTACTGCCCGTGCCCGTGGTCGTGGTGGGGAATATTACCGCTGGCGGCACCGGAAAATCCCCGCTTACCGCCTGGCTGGCAGCCCACTTCGAGAAGCAGGGCTGGCGTCCGGTGATTCTGTCCCGCGGCTATGGTGGCAAGGGTTCCCGGGAAAAGCCCCTGCTGGTCAGTGCCGATACCGATCCTGCCCTGGCGGGGGACGAGCCGGTCATGCTGGCGGCCCAGACCCGATGCCCGGTGGTGGTACATCCGAAACGGCTGGAATCCGCCCGGCTTGTGCTGGCCGGGAACCTCGGCAATCTCCTGCTGTGTGACGACGGGCTGCAGCACTACGGGCTGAACCGTGATATGGAGATTGCCGTCTTTGACGGCGCCCGGGGTATAGGGAACGGGGCTGTTATTCCGGCGGGGCCTTTACGGGAGCCCGTGGAGCGATTGCAGGAGGTGGATCTGGTCGTCGTGAACGGCCCAGCCGGACCCCGGGTTCCGGACCATTCGCGGTCGTTTACCATGACCCTGCAACCTGCCGGCGTACGCCATCTGCTGACCGGAGAGGTCAGGGATGCCGGCGCCTGGTTGCAGGCGCGTTCCTGCGTCGCCGTGGCAGGTATTGGCAACCCGGCCCGGTTTTTCAACCAGCTGACAGAGCTTGGCGCCAGGATAGAGCCCCGGGCGTTTCCCGATCATCATCGATATACTGAGAAGGATATCGCCACCGGCGATGAGCGGCCGGTATTGATGACGGCGAAAGACGCTGTAAAGATAAGGCCATTCGCGACTGAACACTGCTGGGTGCTGGATGTGGCGCCCGAACTGACAGACTCTTTTGCCCGTGCCGTGGATGAGACCCTGGAACATAAGCTGTCCATCCGCGGCCTGAATGCTTCCTTGATGCGAGAGACATGACATGGACAAGAAACTGATTGCCATGCTGGCCTGCCCGGTCTGCAAAGGCGACCTGAAGCTGGATCGCGAGCGCAACGAAATGGTCTGCTACGCCGATGGCATGGCGTTCCCGATCCGTGAAGGCATTCCAGTCATGCTCGCCAGTGAGGCGCGAACCCTGGGTGCTGAAGAACGCGTCGACCGGCCACTGGCATAACGACGTGTCTTTCATTGTTGTTATCCCGGCCCGTTACGCCTCTACGCGCCTGCCCGGAAAGCCGCTGCTGGACATCGGCGGCGCGCCCATGATTCGCCATGTGTACGAGCGTGCCTGCCAGAGCAGCGCAGAGCGGGTGCTGGTCGCCACGGATGACCAGCGTATCGAGCAGACCTGCCGCAGGTTTGGCGCAGAAGTGGTCATGACATCCCTCGACCACGCCAGTGGCACGGACCGGCTACAGGAAGTGGCTGAGCATCTGGCCCTGCCGGAGGACGCCCGGATTATTAACGTTCAGGGGGATGAGCCACTGATCCCGCCAGCACTGATTGATCAGGTCGCAGAGGCGCTGGAACGGTACCCGGCGGCTTCCATATCCACCCTGTGCGAGCGCATCACCGACCCGGCCGAACTGTTCAATCCGAACGTGGTGAAGGTGGTAAAGGATCACGAAGGGTATGCCCACTATTTCAGCCGGGCCCCCATGCCCTGGTTGCGGGCTGAGTGGCAGGCGGGCAAGGTCCCGGAAACGCTTCCGGAAGATTATCGGGCCTGGCGCCACATTGGCATCTATGGCTACCGGGCGAGCCTGTTGCACCAGTTCGTCACCTGGCCGCCGGCGCCGACCGAGGTTACCGAAAGCCTGGAGCAGCTGAGAGCCCTGTACCAGGGGGCTCGCATTCATGTCAGCGAGGCACTTGAGACGCCGCCTTCGGGCGTGGATACCGTCGAGGACCTGGAGCGGGTTCGCCAGTGGCTGACCCTGGCTTCCTGAGCTGACACCGTTTTGAAAGGAGGGAGTAAAATGAGCGGTCCCATCCGCGTGCTGTTCGTTTGTCTGGGCAATATCTGCCGGTCACCCACGGCTGAAGGGGTATTTCGCCACCATGTGGAACAGCATGGCCTGTCCGACCGGGTAGAGGTGGACTCCTGCGGTACCGGCGACTGGCATGTAGGCCTGCCTCCGGATGAGCGTGCCTGTAAAGCCGCAGTCGGTCGCGGCATTGATATCGGGCAGTTGCGGGCCCGTCAGTTCCGTCCCGAGGACCTGGACGAGTTTGATTATGTCCTCACCATGGACCGGCAGAACCTCGCCGACATCCGTGACATCTGGCACCAGCAGGGCGGCACCGAGCCCCGTCTGTTCCTTGAGTTCCGGCCCGACGGTACAGAGACCGAGGTTCCGGATCCCTACTATGGCGATGACGACGGCTTTGACCACGTACTGGACCTGATCCACCAGGCCAGTGAAGGTCTGCTTGCGGACATTCAGAAGCGCCTGAACTGATGTCGCTCAGCCACCTGATTGAGAATGCCGATCTGCAGGCTTTGGGTACCATGGCCACACCGGCTACGGCCCGGTATCTGGTCAGTGCCCATTGCCCGGGGGACGCCCTGATGGCGCTGTCCAGAGCCCGCGCCGAAGGCGTTCCGATACAGGTGGTTGGCGGCGGCAGTAACCTGGTGTTCTGTGGCGATTTCCCGGGGCTGGTACTGCACATGGCGCTGAAAGGCCGGCACTGGGAGTCGGTTGACGGCGATGAGGCCACGCTGGTGCTCGCCGCCGGTGAGAACTGGCATCAGGCCGTCCTTTATGCGGCCAGGGCCGGCTATCGGGGCATCGAAAATCTGGCTCTGATACCTGGAACGGCCGGCGCCGCCCCGGTTCAGAACATTGGCGCCTATGGGGTTGAGCTCTCCGATGTGCTGGTCAGTCTGGTGGCGTGGGACCGTCAGGCCCATCGCCAGGTGGTGCTGGAAGGGAGTGACTGCCGGTTCGCGTATCGGGACAGCCTGTTCAAGCACGAGCCCGACCGTTACCTGATCCTCGAAATCCGCCTTCGCCTGAGCCGCAGCCGGGATTTCGTGCTGGGCTATGGGGAACTCGCCCACTGGTTTAAGGGTAAGCCGCCGGCGTCACCCGTTGAGGTCGCCGAAGCGGTAATGGCCGTGCGTCGCCGAAAACTGCCAGATCCCGGGCAATTGCCCAATACCGGGAGTTTCTTCAAGAATCCGGTGGTTTCCGAGGACCATTGGCTGATCCTGAAAGACCGGTGGCCCGACATGGTCTCGTATCCTGTCCAGGACGGAGTCAAACTGGCCGCAGGCTGGCTGATTGACCAGTGTGGCTGGAAGGGTTACCGGAACCGGACGGTTGGCGTTCACCACCAGC